>CAZLHW010000014.1:2500-16559 GCA_964559085.1 uncultured Acidobacteriota bacterium
GCCGATGCGCATACTGTGTCCTGCGAGGCTCTGAAAACGGCGGAATGCGGCTGGTGCCGGCGGATAAAGTGCTTTCGCTGATTCCGGAAAACGCCCGGCGCGTTGGTTTGGTCGGCGCCGCCGTCACGGATCATCCCCGCATTCAGGAACTGCTGAGCAAAATCGTAGCAACCGGGAGAGAGATCGGCCTATCAAGCCTGAGAGCCGATCGCCTGAACAGGGAATTCGTGCAACTGCTGGTGAAGGGGGGCTATAAAACCCTTACCACAGCGCTGGATGGCGCTTCACAGAGACTGCGCAGTCTCGTGGACAGAGGAATCGAAGAACGGCATCTGATTCAGGCTGCGGAGCTGGTTCGAAGCGAAGGATTGCAGCGCCTGAAGATTTATGTGATGGTAGGCCTTCCCGGCGAAACGGGAGACGATATCGGGGAACTGGTGCGCTTCTCGCTCGAACTTTCAAAAATTGCCCCGCTTTCTCTCAGTATTTCGCCGTTTGTTCCGAAACGGAACACTCCACTCAATGGGGCGCCTTTCGAGGGGATTGCAGCAATAAATGCAAAGCTGTCGCACATCCGGGAGGCACTCAAGGGGAAAGTGGACATCAAGCCTGCTTCGGCGCGCTGGGCTTGGGTGGAATACCAGTTATCCCAGGGGGATGAATCCGCCGGGCTGGCTGCCATGGACGCCTGGAGAGAGGGCGGCAGCTTTGCATCCTGGAAAAGGGCATTTCTGCGCCGCGAGGTGGGAAAATAAATATGCTGAAAGAAAACCGGGTCAAAAGCATGCGGCTGTTTGGAAACCGTTGCGGCATCCTCGCCTTGCTGAAAAAGTCATGCATGCTGTCCGTTCTTGTCTCTCTTTTTTTCGTCCTTTCGACGCATGCAGCCCATGCCGGCGAGGCAAAAGGCCGGCCGGAGGAAGGGCAGTTTAAGATCTTTGTCGTCGGGAAGGAGATAGGAGAGGAGAAGTTCTCCATTAGCGTCTCCGGGGATACCCTGTCCAGCCGTTCCGTCGTCAATTTGCGCGATGTGGGGTACAAGCGACTGAAAGTGCAACTGGAATCCCAGCTGAACATGGACTCCTCTTACATGCCTTTGTCCTATCAGCTGCGCACGAATGTCGACGGGCAGAAAGGAACGATAAATGGAACTTTCACCAAAGGGGAAGCAACTTTTGAATATCGCGGCAACGGCAATCCGAGGCAGCGGGGATTGCTGACGGGGGACAGCTATATTGTTCTGGATACAAATATTTTTCACCATTTCATATTTGTAGCGCGGTTGTTTGATTTCCAAGCGGACAAAGGGCAATCTATCGAGGTGGTCATCCCGCAGGAACTGGACGGCGGGATCCTGAAGGTCGAAGAATTGGGCAATGAAATAGTGCAGGTCGGCGGAAAGAAAAGGAACATCCATCACCTGAGAGCGGATTCGGGCGTGCTGCAGATTGATATGTGGGTGGATGCGCAGCATACCTTGTTTAAAATTGCCGTGCCTTCAAAGAGGATCGAGGTAATCCGCAAATCCTGACAAGGGATTGCCGATTGTGAACCCCTGCGTCTCGGAGTATATCTATAGAAGGCTTTTTTATTTTGCAACTGTACCGGACGCAATGCGTAAGAAGGCTGACGCACTTCTTTATGGAGGTTTTTAATATGGGCGAACTGACAAACGGAAGCACTCGATCCGGCAAGAGGCTTCTGACCTTCTTTATGGTGCTTTTTGTTCTCGCTTTGGGCATCGGAATTGGAACCATTATTTCGCATCGCGTGGATGCGACCGGACCGGGCGACAGCCAACTGCAGATGCAGTCGGATGGCAAGCCGGTCGCCGGCGGCGCTCTTCTTGCGCTGTCTCAAGCTTTTGAGGAAGTCGCGAACCGGATGAAGGACAGCGTCGTCAACATTAATACCGAAGAAATTGTGACGAACCGGCCGCAAAACATGCAGGATCAGGATTCGGATGATCCGATGGGCGAACTATTCCGGCGCTTCTTCGGAGGGCCGATGGGGCAACTGCCTGAACAGCAATTAAGGCGAAGCTTGGGCTCCGGAGTGATCGTGGATCCCAAAGGCTATATCATCACGAACCATCACGTGGTGGAAGGCGCCACTAAAATAAAGGTCAGCCTGAACAGCGGAGAGGAATATACGGCAAAGCTGATCGGTTCGGATGCCGTCTCCGACATCGCCGTCATAAAAATCACTGGGAGCAAACCGTTCCCCTATGCAAAGGTCGGCAATTCAAAAAACATGAAAGTCGGGGATTGGGTTATCGCTATCGGAAGCCCCTTCGGCCTCGACCAAACCGTAACAGCCGGAATCATTTCCGCCACCGGCCGCACATTTGAAAACGCCGGTCCTCCCGGCTCATATCTCAATGATTACCTGCAGACGGATGCTGCAATCCACCGCGGAAAGAGCGGGGGGCCGCTGGAGAATATGAACGCTGACGTTGTGGGCATCAACAGCTTCATATCCACCCCTTCCGGTGCAAGCGCTGGAGTGGGATTTGCCGTTCCCTCCCATCTTTTTGTCAATGTTTACAATCAGATCCTGGAGACAGGGAAAGTGTCCCGCGGCTGGCTGGGCGTGAACATGAACCGCTATCCCTTTACCCCGGCAATGGCCAAGTTCTTCGGTGTCAAGCAGGGTTCCGGGGTTCTGATCACCCAGCTCAGCGACGAGAAGGGGGGCAATGCGGAAACAGGGCCCGCTGCCAAAGCCGGAATAAAACCGGAAGACGTCATCATTGCGTTTGACGGCAAAAAGATCCTGAATAATCAGGATCTCCGCATGGCTGTTGCGAATACGCCGCCGGGCAAAAAGGTTAAAGTTCGGGTAGTTCGGCAAGGTCAGGAGATGGACTTTGATGTGACCATTGCAGAGAGAACCCTGGAGAAACAGGAAAACGGCAAATACACCTTTGAGGAGCCGGAAGAGAAACCAAAAGCCGAAATCGGACTCAGCTTTGACACGGTGCCCGCGCAAAACGCAAAGGATATGGGGATTTCGGGCGGCGCAATTGTTCTTTCCGTCAAGCCCGGCAGCCTTGCCGATGAAGCGGGCCTTGAAGGACCCGGCCGGCATCCCGGTGATGTGATTGTCGCGGCCGGAGGCAAACCGATCCATAACGCTCAGGATCTGTTGACGATCGTCAAGGGCCTGAAGAGCGGCGAACCGATCGTTATCAAATTCGTCCGCGCTATCGGCCGGGAAAATAATCGCATCGTAACGGAAACCAATTATACGAGCCTCATCAAGCCGTAGCGTTGCTTTATTAAGTCTTCGAATCCCGGAGTCTTAGAGTCTCAAACTTTAAGGCTCCGGGGATTCCAAAGCGCCTCCTTCGGTTCCCATTCTCACCTAAATCCACATACATCAATCGTTTCGGGCCGTTTGACTTTGCTTTGTGCGGTACTATAATCTTCTCCGGCAGCCGGAAGCCCTCGCGCTGCAATAAATCGATGCAATGAATGGAGAGGGAATGGAAGCCACCATGGCAGGCACCATTGAATATCTGGGGAATGAAAGAAACCGTGAGATTCTGCATCGGATCATTGCCACCTTTATTATGACGGGCAAGCCGGTCGGGTCGCGCAAAATTGCGCGTCAAAGCCGGGAGCAGCTGAGCGCGGCCACAGTTCGAAACATAATGGCGGATCTCGAGGAGTTGGGATATCTTCATCAGCCTCATGCTTCTGCCGGACGAATTCCTACAGATAAAGCTTACCGGTTTTACGTCGATTATCTGTTGAAAAGGAGAGATATCTCTCCGCAGGATCGCGATCTGATCGATCGGGATCTTCGAATGAATGACAGCCCCGAGCATCTGATGGCTCGCACCAGCCAGTTGTTGTCGCGCGTTTCCAAAAATATCGGGATTGTTGTCTCTCCCCCGATCAGTCGGGTTGCTCTCAAACATTTGCAGTTTGTCAAACTGACCGAAAATAGAATCCTGGTTATCCTCGTTTCCCGTTCCGGTATTGTTCAAAACCGGGTTATCCATTACATGGAAGAAATTTCGCAGACCGAATTGGATCAGGCTGCCCGCTATATCGGGGATAATTTCCAGGATAAAACCTTGTTGGAGATCAGAACCCAGATCCTAAAGCTCATTCAGCAGGAGAGGGCGCTCTATGACAAGTTCCTGCAGCGCGTCATAACATTGAGCACACAAGCATTCTCCGTTGCTGAAAATCAGCTGGATGCCGAGGTATATCTGGATGGGGCCAGTAATCTAATCAAAACACCTGAGTTTTCCGATATCAACAAGATGAAGCTTCTGTTCGAAACCATAGAACAGAAGAGCCGGCTGGCGGCCTTGCTCTCTCGTTGCATTGAAGGCGATACCCAGGAAGTGCGAATTACCATTGGCGCGGAAAACGCGCTGCAGGGGATAGAGGATTGCACACTGATTACTTCGCCCTACATTGTGGATGAAAAAACCCATGGATCTCTGGGGATCCTGGGACCTACGCGAATGGAATATGCGCGGGCCATTTCTCTTGTAGATTATGTAGCCAGGTTGTTTGGCCGCGTGCTTGACACAGGGAATTAAACGATGACTTCGAGAATTTACCGACATCCTTCGGAATCGGACGGGAACGGCGCCGCTCCGAATCCGGAAAATGAGAACACTGTTGAATCTGTCGCGGCGCCTCTGGATCCGCAAGCGCAATTGCAGGCGGATTTGAATGCGGCAAAGGCTGAGACTGCCGAATGGCAGGACCGTTTTCTGAGAAAAGCCGCAGAGTTTGAGAACTATAGGAAAAGGACGGAGAAGGAAAGGGCCGATTCCATGATGCTGGCCAAGAGTTCCGTTCTGATCGAGTTTCTGCCCATTCTGGATGCCTGTGAACGGGCATTGAAAAGCTTCGGCGAATCCCAGAGCCCTTCGACGAACCTGCAACAGTACAAGGACGGCGTCGAATTGCTCTACAAGCAGGTTTTGGATACGATGGGCCGGATCGGCGTTGTTCCCATTGAGACTGAGGGCAAACAGTTTGATCCTCATCTTCACGAGGCTTTGTCTCGGGAGGAAAATGCCGAGCTGGAAGAGAACACAATTGTCAGGGAGCTGCGGCGGGGATACTTGATCAAGGACAAGCTTCTCCGGCCGGCGCAGGTGGTTGTCGCACATCATCCCTTGGGAAAAGACTAGATACTCCTGATGAGCAAAATTATCGGCATAGATCTGGGCACGACGAATTCGTGTGTTGCAGTTCTGGAAGGCCCTTCCGTACAAATCATTCCCAATAATATCGGCGGCAGAACAACCCCATCCGTTGTTGCTTTCACCGAAAAAGGGGACCGTCTTCTCGGACAGATTGCCAAGCGGCAGGCCGTCGCAAACGCGAGGAATACGGTCTATGCCGTGAAGCGGCTGATGGGGCGCCGTTACGATTCTCCGGAAATTCAGAAACTTCAAAGTTATCTCACCTACCAGATCGCGCCTTCCGAAAACGGAGATGTGCGCGTTTCCATCCGCGGGCGAAATTACAGCCCTCCGGAAATATCCGCCATGTTGCTTCAGTACCTGAAAAACATGGCCGAAGAATTTTTAAACGAACCGGTGACGGAAGCGATTGTCACGGTTCCCGCCTATTTTGACGATTCGCAACGCCAGGCCACCAAAGATGCCGGGCACATCGCCGGACTCGAGATACGGCGGATTATTAATGAACCTACGGCTGCCGCACTGGCCTATGGATTGGGTAAAAAGGAGAAGGAACGGATTGCCGTCTTCGATCTTGGCGGCGGCACCTTCGATATTTCCATCCTCGAATTGAATAATGGCGTTTTTGAAGTGATTTCCACCTGCGGCGACAGCCTGTTGGGGGGGGAAGATTTCGACAGAGCGATTATTGATTGGATGATTGCGGAGTTTAAAGCCGAAACCGGAATCAACCTGGGCGGCGACGTGCTTGCCAGGCAGCGCCTCAAAGAGATGGCCGAGAAGGCAAAATGTGAATTGTCTTCGGCGCAGGAATCGCACATCAGCCTTCCATTTATTGCAACGGTGGATAAGAATCCCAAGCATTTTGACAAGATTCTGACCCGGGACCGGTTTGAAGAGTTAGTCAAAGACCTCATCGAGCGGACCACTGTTTTCTGCCAAAAGGCGCTCGCGGATGCCAAACTCACCCCGCAGGATATCGGCAAGGTTATCCTTGTCGGCGGACAGACGCGCACGCCGGCGGTTCAACGACACGTGGAAAAGATTTTCGGCAAGAAGCCTTCGCTCGAAGTGAATCCGGATGAAGTTGTGGCGGTCGGGGCGGCGCTTCAGGGCGGCGTTCTGCAAGGCGATTTGAAGGAAATCGTTCTGCTGGATGTGCTGCCGCTCTCCCTTGGCGTGGAAACGCAGGGCGGACTTTTCACAAAAATCATCGAGCACAACTCGACGATTCCGCTTAAAAAGACGATGATTTTCACCACGGTCGCGGATAATCAGACGGTGGTGGAAATACATGTGTTGCAGGGCGAACGCGAACTGGCCAGATATAATCGATCGCTGGCAAAATTCGACCTGGTCGGCATCGCGGCCGGCCCGCGCGGCGCGCCGCAGATCGAAGTTTCCTTCGATATGGATGCCAACGGAATATTGAGCGTTTCAGCCAGAGATAAACTCTCCGGCAAAGAACAAGCCATCCGGATTACGCCGTCCACAGGCTTGAGCAAGGACGAGATCGACCGCATGATTCTTGAGGCGAAGCAGTATGGAGACAACGACCGGAAAGAAAAGCGGGCGGCGGAATTGCGCAATCGGATAAGCGGCCAGGCATCCGCGCTTTTCAGGAGTTATTCGGAGTTTGGTCGGCTTCTTGATAGTGTGGAGCAGGAGATGATACGGGACGCGATTCAGCGGGCCAAGAGTCTTTCGCCTGCCGAAACGGATCTTGTCGCGATGACCGAACTGCTGACTCAGCTCGAAGAGGGCGCCGCCAAGCTGTCTGCCGCCATGTTCGGTTCTCCTGAAAGCATGCTGGACGATGCATGGTCCCAGGATAACGATGGGGACATGGACGCCAGCGCCCAACGATTGATGAAGTCTGCGCTGAGAGACATGAATTCAAAGCAATAATCTACGGATAGCGGGGTTTTTGATTGAACAACAAACGAGATTACTACGAAGTGTTGGGAGTGTCGCACGACGCGTCGGATCAGGAAATTAAGAGCGCCTATCGGAAACTGGCTCTTAAATACCATCCCGATAAGAATCCGAACGACAAGAATGCCGAGGAACGATTCAAGGAAGCCGCCGAAGCCTATAGCATACTGAGCGATCCCGATAAGCGCGCGCGCTATGACCGTTACGGGCACAGCGGATTGCAGGGAGGATTCAGCGGGTTTGATCCGGCCACCTTTGGAGATTTCGGCGATATCCTCGGCGAGTTTTTCGGGTTTGGCGATATTTTCGGAGGCCGCCGTCGCAGCGGCCCGGAGCGCGGCGCCGATCTTCGCTATGACCTGAAGATCTCTTTTCGCGAAGCCGCCTTCGGTTTAAAAACCAAAATCAAAATACCCCGCCAGGATACCTGTAGCGCGTGCGAAGGGCGTGGAACCCCGAAGGGAAAAAATCCGACCACGTGTCCAACCTGCCATGGCAGCGGACAAGTGCGCTATCAGCAGGGATTTTTCTCCATCAGCCGTACGTGCAACCATTGCAGCGGGGCGGGGAAAATCATCAGCGAGCCCTGCGAAACCTGCCAGGGCCGCGGGCGCGTCCGCAAAGAAAAGGTCCTGGAGGTCCGGATTCCGGCCGGAGTGGATAACGGCGCGCGGCTGCGCATTCAGGGTGAAGGCGAAGCGGGAATCCATAACGGACCTCCGGGGGATCTCTATGTGGTGATCTATGTGGAGGAACACCCGTTCTTCCAACGGCAGGGGAACAATATCTACTGCCAGATCCCTATAGGGATCGCTCAAGCGGTTCTTGGCGCGGAGATCACCGTTCCAACGCTCGAAGGGGAAGAGAAACTGAAGATACCCGAAGGCACACAAAGCGGATCGGTGTTCCGTTTGCGCAATAAGGGGATTGTCAGTCTGGGAGAAAGAGGCCGCGGCGATCAGTTCGTTACCGTCAACATCGTGGTGCCAACCAAGCTTTCGAAAGAGCAACGAAAGATTTTCGAAGAACTGGCCAAAGTCAGCAAAGATGACGAACTCACCCAGGAACGAAACATCTTTGATAAAGTGAAAGACATCTTCGGGTAGGAGGCCTATGAGCCGCCGGCGATTCTTCGTCCCCGCGGATTCAGTCCAAAACGGAGTCGCCGATCTTCCCCCCGATCAGGCGCATCATCTGCGTGATGTGCTGCGACTCGGCTCCGGCGAGATTGTGGAGATTTTTGACGGCGCCGGGCATGGTTACGTCGGCGAAGTGGATATCCGCGATTCCCGGGTTTTTGTCCGCGGCCTGAAGTTGCTCCCGGTTGAGGCGCCAAAGGCACGGCTTGTTCTGGCCGCGGCTCTGATAAAACCCGCAAAATTTGAGTGGATTCTGCAGAAAGCGGCCGAGCTGGGAGCCGATGACATCATTCCTCTGAAAACGCGGCTCTGCGAAATCGACATTCCCGCCGCAAAAATCACTCCGCGCCTGGAACGCTGGGATCGCATCGTGCGGGAAGCCGCCAAGCAATGCAGGCGCCTGACGGCCCCCCGTGTACATGTGCCGCGCGCGTTTCCGGATTTTCTGGCAGTCGATGAATTCTCCTCCTTTCCAAAATATTTGTTTTACGAAAAGGCGTCCGAGCCGTGGCGCCTGGATTCCAGTCAGTCGCCTCAGGGCTTGCTGCTCTGCATCGGCCCTGAAGGAGGATGGGATGGCGGCGAGATTGAAAAAGCCCGGACGGCCGGTTACAGGGTCTTCAGCCTTGGGCCGTGGACGCTGCGCGCGGAAACCGCTGCTATTGCCGCCCTGTCCATCGTGCAACACCAGCTCCATCTGCTGCGCAGCAGTGGTTCGGACGCGGAATCCCAATAACTCAAAAAAGCAAGCCACGGATCACACGGATTTCACAGAAAAAGAAATAATGCTACCTGTTAAATCTGGGTAATCCATGGCGTTTTTGCCTTTTTCCGGATAGCCGGTTAGGCAAGCGTGATACGGCCACGCACTTACGGTGCTGGTTGACAACATTTTGTGTTTATAATGCCGGTTTGTGACTTTCATGCCGGTCGCCAGGCTGGAAGGAGGATGTGTGAATAGACTTCGATGGATGCCCTTGCTAGCGTGTCTGTTCTTGCCCTGGACGGGTTTCGGCCAGCAGCGCCCGCTTAAAACGGACGACGCAGAAATACTGGAAACCGGCCGAGTCCGCCTCGGCTTCGGCGTGGAATTTTTGCAGGGGCAGCGCTATTCGCTTTCCGGACTCAAAGGCGATCTGATCCGCCTGGGCGTCTCCAGCATTCACGTAGGCGTGGGCGAATATTCGGAATTCCAGATTTCCGGAGTGGCCCAAGACCTGTTATCTGTCTCCGAGCGAAACGAGCCGGTCATTCCGGCCGCATTTTCCGGCAATTCCACCAGCGATTTCGGCGATCTGATCCTGGGCACCAAAATAAAGTTTGCCGGGGAAAAGGGCGCCCGGCCTGCCATTGCATTCAAATTTGCCGTCGAACTGCCCAATGCAAAACACGACAGCGGTTTGGGAACCAATGAGACCGAGTTTTATTCGAGTCTTCTTTTTAAAAAGCATTTCGGCCGGTCTCAGATTATGGCTGATCTCGGCTTTGCCATCCTGGGATCCCCCGTTCTCCAGGGTAGACAAACGGACCCGTTTACCTATGGGGTTGCCGCGATTCTGCCGCTTCATCGCAGCCTGAACATGTATGTGGACTTCAGCGGGCGGCAGGGACCGCCGCGGCGGATCGGGAACGAAAACAAATCTCAGGTCCGTGCCGGAATTCAGTATCAAACGGGAAACATCCGCTGGGATGTTGGAGGAGTTGCCGGATTGATGCATTATGATGCAAAATCAGGAATCCTTGTGGGAATGACCTACGAGTTCCAGGGATTCAAAAGAGGCGCGTCCAAGGTTCGGATTAAATAGCAGCAATTGAATGCCTTTTTAGAAAGCAGGGGGCCCCATGGATAAATCAGAGCCCGTCGTCGTTGCCAGGACGTGGATGGAGAGCGAAGCTTCGGTTATTAAAAACCTGCTCGGAAGCTACAACATCCCCTGTTCTTATTCCTCGGAAATGCTGAATCGACTCTATCCGGTTCCGGAAGACGAACAGGGACAAATAAAATTGTACGTGCCCGCTTCTCTTGCGCAGGAAGCGAAACATATCCTGGAGGCGCACCGCCGCCATGAAGCGCCGCTGTATCTGGTAGAGGACCAGGAGTGACGGCTGGTTGCCGTTCGGGGGACGCGTTCGACTCAATCTGTTCTTGCGATAAGCCGGATTCATGGAAAATCAAGTGCGGGAGAAAAAAGTTGTTGCTGCAACCTCTGTTTTTGCGGCGATCCTGCTGACGGGCTCCAAGCTTGGGATCGGGCTGTGGACCGGAAGCCTGGGCATGCTTGCAGAAGCGGTTCATTCCGCCCTTGATCTTGCGGCGGCCGTCATTACATTTTTCGCCGTCCGTGTGAGTGATAAGCCTGCCGATGCATCGCACCTGTATGGGCACGGCAAAATCGAAAGCCTCAGCGCCCTTGCAGAAACAGCGCTCCTGCTTTTAACCTGCGTCTGGATTATTTACGAAGCCTGTCATCGTCTCTTTTATGCCCATGTTGATGTGAATCCCAGCGTGTGGGCATTTGCGATTATGGGGTTTTCGATCGTGGTCGACATCTCGCGATCCCGGGCTTTGTCCAAAGTTGCGGAGAGGTACAAAAGCCAGGCCCTGGAGGCGGATGCCCTGCATTTCAGCACCGATATCTGGAGCTCGGCTGTCGTGATCGTCGGACTGGTTTTCGTTAAGATCGGCGAAAACCGGAGCGGCGATAAAACAGTGTATGAACGCGCCGATGCCGTTGCCGCCCTCGTTGTCGCCTGTATCGTCATTTTTGTCGGTCTTCGACTGGGAAAGCGAGCCGTGGACGTACTGCTGGACTCTGCTCCCAGGGGATTGGCGGACCGGTTGGCACGGTCGGTGCGTGCAGTGAATGGGATTCATCAGATTTCCAACATTCGCGTGCGCGAGGTGGGGAATCAGGTTTTTGTGGATCTGAATGTTGATGTGCCGCGGCATTTTTCCTTCGAGGAAAGCCACCGTCTGGCCGAAAAAGCACGCGAAGCGGTCCGCGGTGTTTCTCCCAACGCCGATGTCATGGTGCATGCCAATCCGGTCGGCGAAAAAGAAGGGGTCCTGGAGCGAATCCAGTCCGTTGCGGCCCGGGAATGCCTTTCCATTCACAATATAACCATGCACTGGACGGAAAAAGGAATATGGATCAATCTGGACCTTGAAGTGGATCCGGATCTGACTTTTGAGCGGGCTCACAGACTGGCCACAGAATTTGAAGGAAAACTGCGGGCGGAACTAATGCATGGGGATGCTGCCGCGAGGATCGCGGACATCAGCGCCCATATCGAACCGCGCGGCAATGAAGCAACTCACGGCAGGCCTTTGGACCCCGCTAAAGCGGAAGCGTACAGGGTGCGAATGGCCGCGATCCTGCAGGGGCTGGAACAATGCCGCGGAATTCAGAATGTCGAACTGCATGAAGTCGAGGACCGCGTCTACCTCTCCTTCCATTTGCTAATGGACGCCGAAATTCCTATTGCGGCGGTCCATGACATCGCGGAGCGAATGGAAGGCCGCCTCCGCAACGAATTTCCCGAACTCGGCCGCGTGGTCATCCATACCGAGCCGTTCCATTCCTGAAGCTGGCGGAGCGGAATCCGCAAAAGCAGCCACGAATTACACGGATTTCACGGACTTTCACCCCGAGGGAGAATTTGATCCGAGAATTGCGTCGGCCTGAAGGGTCGTCGGAAAGTAGCTCCGGGCGCAGCCCGGAGATACGAGAAAGGGCGACTTGCCGCCCGCAACCGGGGGGTCTCCTCGATGCCTGCGGCAGCTCGGTTCCCCGCCGGCTATCTTTCTATTGCCGCTCCGCGGCTATATCGCTGTGCGGGGCAGGCCGAAGCCATCCTTTCCGGGCGTGGTCGATTACTACCTGCCTTGGCCCGATAGGGAACCATATTTCTGTTGTCTTCGTTCTCCTGCTGCCCGAATATAATACACTCAAAAATCCGGGCGAATGCGACGAGGGCAAAATGGGACAGCGCGTCATTTTAATAGTTGCCAATGAACCGAGTGCGGACAAGGATGCGGAATACAACGAATGGTACAACGAGAAACATGTCCCGATGATGTTCCGGTTCAAGGGAATGAGAAAGGCGAGCCGATATCGACTGGCCGGTGAAAACAAGGAGTGTTCGCGATACCTGGCGGTTTACGAATTTGACGACAAGGAGAACCTCGAAGCGTTTTTCAAGAGCTCCGAGTATGCCGAAGCGGTCCGGGATTTCGACGAAAAATGGAAAGACGGCGGATTTGAGCGGAAGTGGGGCGGATCCTACGAACTTGTCAAATCCTGGGAAAAATTGGACCTCACAAGGTAAAGCCGTGCCGGTTGTTCCTGCGGACAGTCGCAGGTCAGGCTGAATTCGCAGGGTCGGCCGCGCAAAGCCATAATGCGCAGTGATCAGATGGAAGGCCTATGAACAAAATGAGACTAATCGGATGGATTATCGTTGCCGCTATCAGCGTGCTTGCGGTTGTGCAATGCAAAAGCAGACATACGCCCAGGCTGGGCAAGGACTCAATCAAGAGCGTTATTGCCGCCATGACGCTTGCAGAAAAGGCCTATTTTGTTACCGGTACGGGGATGGATTTGCCCGGTCTGCCGACGGCCGCGGATTCCGAGCCGACGCCCGGCGCTCCCGTTGTCGGCGCAACGAAAAAGCTTGTTGAGGGGGCGGCGGGAACTTCCTATGAAATCCCGCGGGTCGGCATTACGGCGATGGTTCTGGCGGACGGACCCGCGGGCCTGCGCATCAAGCCCACGCGGGAGGGGAGCAACGAAACGTACTACTGCACGGCATTTCCGGTGGCGACCCTGCTGGCCTCCACATGGGATACCGATCTCGTCCGCAAAGTCGGCCGGGCCATGGGTAATGAAGTCTTGGAATATGGCGTCGATATTCTGCTTGGCCCGGGAATGAATCTGCATCGCAATCCGCTGTGCGGCAGAAACTTCGAATACTATTCGGAGGACCCTCTGGTAACGGGCAAAATGGCCGCATCCATGGTGGCCGGCGTCGAATCCCAGGGCGTCGGCACCTCCATAAAGCATTTTGCGGCCAATAATGCCGAAACCAACCGGAATGCCCTGAATACCATCGTGAGCGCAAGGGCTCTAAGGGAGCTCTATCTGGAAGGCTTCCGCATCGCGGTTGAAGAGTCGCAGCCGCAGACGGTCATGTCTTCCTATAACCTGATCAACGACACGCACGCATCGGAGAGCTACGACCTTTTAACAAAGGTTCTTCGCGAGGACTGGGGATTTAAGGGATTTGTGATGACGGACTGGTTCGGCGGCATCGACCCGGTCGCGCAGATGAAAGCAGGGAACGCCATCTTGATGCCGGGAACAACGGGTCAGGCGAAAGAGATACTCAAAGCCGTACAGGAGAAGAAACTGGATGAAGCGGTTTTGGACCGCAATATTGAAAGGATTCTCAACATCCTGGTGCGGACGCCGCGCTTCAAAGGCTACAAATACTCCAATAAGCCCGATCTCAAATCGCACGCGGAAATCGCGCGGCAGGCGGCGGCCGAAGGCATGGTGCTGCTGAAAAACGACAACGCGGCCCTTCCGCTCCGCGAGAATGTGAGGAATCTGGCCGCGTTTGGGAATACCTCCTACGAAATCATCACAGGGGGCACCGGCAGCGGCGATGTCAACGAAGCCTACAGCGTCTCGCTTGTGGATGGACTGAAAAGCGCCGGCTACAGCGTTGATCAGGAACTGCTGCAGGCTTATGACGCCTATCTCAAGAATGCCAAGGAAAAGATGCCTCCAACCCCGGCCTTTTC
>CAZLHW010000014.1:16569-19488 GCA_964559085.1 uncultured Acidobacteriota bacterium
CCAGGCCGGTTATAGCTGAAATGCCCCTGAATTCCGGACTGGTCTCCAGAATGGCGGCAAGGGCGGATGCGGCTCTGATCACGATCGGAAGAAATTCCGGCGAAGGATTCGACCGCAAGGAAGAAAACGATTTCAACCTCAGTCAGGCAGAAAAGGATTTGATTAAAAAAGTTGTCAACGCGTTCCACGCCAAAGGGAAAAAGGCCATTGTGGCGCTCAATGTCGGGGGCGTGATTGAAACGGCCAGCTGGCGCAACTGGCCGGACGCAATTCTACTGACCTGGCAGGGAGGGCAGGAAACCGGCAATTCGATTGCCGATGTGCTCAGCGGAAAAGTCAATCCGTCCGGCAAGCTTGCATCCACTTTCCCGCTTAAATATCAGGATGTGCCTTCCGCGCGAAATTTTCCGGGAGAGGTTCTTGATGCGGATAAGGAAAAGGCTGGCGGGGAAGAGACGGACATGTTGGCGTCCTTCCGGAAGCCGAAACCCTCAAGGGTTGTCTATGAAGAAGGCATTTATGTCGGCTATCGCTATTACGATGCCTTCAAAATCGCGCCGGCCTACGAATTCGGATATGGGCTGTCCTATACGACCTTTGAATACAGCAATCTGGCGCTCGGATCTCGGAAGTTCACAGATCCTCTCCGCGTGACCGTGGATGTGAAGAACTCGGGCAGCATGGCCGGTCGGGAAGTGGTACAGCTTTACCTGAGCGCCCCGGCCAATAAGCTCGATAAGCCGGTTGCGGAGCTGAAAGGATTTGCCAAAACACGGCTGCTGCAGCCCGGAGAATCTCAGACGCTCACATTCGAGCTTCGTGCGCGAAGCCTGGCTTCTTTTGATCCCGCCACTTCGAGCTGGATAGCGGAGGCTGGAAAATACACGGTTAACCCGACTTTGACAACTGGGGGGGTAGGGTTCCGGTAAGTTATTGAAAACATTAGAAGGGACTCTCAAAAGTCTTCACTACACATTCATCTTCAACTCGGCCATGGCAGGCTTTTTATCGAGCAGTTCAGGCCGTGGTTGAGGAGGAAGTTTTAGATTCAGCCTCGAAAGCAATAGCAGATGTTCTTTATCCGGTTCTGTATATCGTGGCAATCGAAGTTCTTTGCCATTCGTAGTCGGCAGATGAACATCAACCAGTTGAATCGAGGCAAACTTCTCCAAGATCGATCGCACCGTCAAACCTGGAGCCAGGGCCTTCAATCGCTGCTGTAGCGTCACTTGAAGACAATAGGACAGGAAGGCCACAAAGATGTGCGCCTCGATTCTGGGATCTTTTTGATGATAAATAGGCCTCAGAGAAAGATCCGATTTGAGGTTTTTGAATGCTTGTTCGACCTCGACCAGTTGTATGTAGTACTTCCACAGCGTCGAGGCTTCTTCGCCGATCAGATTCGAACGCAAAAGATACTGCCCTTCCTGTCTCCGAACCTTGCGGAGCTTGTCTTTGCATAAACTGAAGCTGAATGTCTCCGGAGAAACTGTTTGATGCGGCGCAGGAAAAGATAATTCCACCAGCTTGGATGCATTGCCCGCTTGTTTTTTTGCTGCTCCGATTTTCATTAGGAGTTGATCTCGTTTCAGTTTCTGGCCGCGGAGTTCTTTGAGACGATTCCAATATTGCTTGAGTCGACGGCGCCGCATGGCGCGTTCCTTCGCCTGACGGCTGGCGCTGCATGCCAGTACATAGAGTTCCTTGTCCTGCTTCAATAGTTTTACGTTCAAGCTTTCCCTGACTTTTTCCCAGGGCAGCGCCAGCAATTGTGATTCGAGTTTATTCAGCCTTCCTTTCGGCGTCCCCACCAGATAATAAATTGGCGTTTCTGATTGCCGCATTTCCGTCAGCACTTCTTCCGTCGGAATCCCACGGTCCATGATCCATACGAGCCGGGCTTTGCCATACTGGTTTTCAATCTTGTCGAGGAATTGCCGGAGTGTGGTTCGATCGCTGGTATTCCCATCCATCACTTCATAACAGAGAGGAAAACCTTCTGTGGTCACTACGAGCGCAATGACAACCTGCACGCAATCAGAACGTTTGTCGCGGCTATATCCGTAGCGTCTCTTTCCGGACTCTGGAGGATCGCATTCGAAATAGGTGCTGGTCAGATCGTACAGAAGAACGTCAAACTCGGCGTTGAAAAGATCCTGCCAGCGCTCCTTCAGGAAGGTGAACATTCCGTCTTTATGCTCGATCAGTTTATCCAAGCATCGATATAGATTCTGATAAGGGACGACTTCTCCATCCTCGCCAAGCAGATCTCCGATCGCACTTTTCCCGTACCAATCACGATGCAGCCGCCATTCACTGCCGGGCTCTATCAGCCCATAACACACCAGAATCTTCAAAATATTCAGCCAGCGTGTCCCTTCCCGGCTTGGCGGCAGTTTTGCAGCCCAATAACGATCCAATTGAAGCTGGTCCCATAAGAGCATCGCCATCCAACAAGCGCCCCATTGCCGGGGCCGCTGTAATCGCATCTGGTTCACACGAACATGAATTACATCGTGCTCATTGGACTGCACCTTCCGATCTTCAGGGAATAGTGAAATCTCGCGCGGTTTCTTTTTCCCATGCTCAAGGATCTCGATGGATCTCCACCAGGCTTCACGCTGGCTGTCGTTGATCTCGCCAAGATAAAGAACATGCTTTTGTGCAACACGGCCGCCGCTGATGCGATGATTTTCAACGATGCTCCAGTAGCGGTGCTCTTTGCCGTCTTTCTTCCGGGTAGTCATTCGCAAGAACATGCGGCAATTGTCTACGAAATAATGATGACTGCAAGGGGGTAGGTCTTCACTACACGCGGATTTGACTGATTTTAGCCAATGCCTTCATTGATTTTAAATGACTTGTGATCTTGCCCGCCTTATTTTTTTCTGAATTGTAGGTCCAGTTGTCAAAGTCGGG
>CAZLHW010000015.1:0-2019 GCA_964559085.1 uncultured Acidobacteriota bacterium
CTCCCGGGCGCCGGCCGCCAGGGGCGAATATCGCCGGCGCCGCCGGGAAGGGAACTTCCGGGAGCCCGGCGCCCCATCCGCCAACTTGCGGCCGGGGCCGCCGTGCTCCCGGAGGTTTCCTAAATAAAGTTGGGTGGCGACTTTACTTGAACATTTCCTTGCTCATCTTGTCGATTTCCACGGAAATGGCTTCATAAACGCCGGGATAGACCGCTCCTTTTCCCCCCTGTGTAATGCAGGGAATGAAATAATGCTTGCCGTTTGTTTCACAAGCCCTGCGGACGTGCTTTGCGACAAGTTCCTGCGTCCAGTCTTCACGGTCCACGAGTCCGTTATCGATGTCGCCCATGAAGGAAATTTTACCGCCGTACTTTTTAACAAGTTCCGGCACGTTGTTGGTGCTGACGCATCCCTGCCAGATGTCAATTTTCATTTCGATCATGAAGGGAACGAGGTTGGCGCTGTATGCGTCGTTATGGTGAACGATGAGCTGAACGCCTCTTTCCTTGTAGTACCCGTACCATTTTTTGTAGGGTTCCAGAAAGAACTCCTCGAACATTTCCGGAGAGATGAAAGAGGATTTATGGCTGCCCCAGTCATCGTGCTGAAGGATTACCTCGGGAGCGAAGTTGTCGCACAACAGCTTTGCATAGCCCAGCTTCCATTCGGTGATATAGCTGATGAGTTCCTTCATCGCTTCCGGTTCTTCGTAGAAAGCGATGAGGGCGTCATCCATGCCCATCAGATAATGGATCTGCTCGAAAATGCCGGGAGCACCGAAGATTGTGACAAACACCTCATTTCTGTCGACCGCGTCGATCTGAGGTTTGAATTTATCCCACTCGGATTGCGGATAATCCAGCCTGGGAGCCTTGACGACTTTCTCCCATTGGGTGATATCCTTGAGAACCTTGTGTTCGGCGTCATGCACAGGAAACGCTCCCGGCACGTTGGCGGGCCAGGCTCTCGTTACGCCCCACGCGTCTTTGACCGGCGTTCCGCCGGGAGCCGGCATGGGGGACGCCGCCGTGATCGGGTCCCCCATGATCATGCCGAACGGTGAATTCGGAGCGCAATCAAAGGCTTCATACTGATTTACGAATCTGTCCGGCTTCCCACCGCGAATGGTCTCCAGAAGATTCTGTCTTTTGGTCAACATGAACAAAAGCCTCCTGAAAGGTCCGGAAAGATTAGGCGGCGACGATGGCCTTCGCTTTTTCCGCGGCGGCTCCTGCGTCCGGTGCGTAGGCGTCGGCGCCGATTTCATCCGCAAATTTCTGAGTGACGGGCGCGCCTCCGACGATTATTTTGAAGCCGGTCAATCCGCTTTCCCGGATGGCATCGACCGTCTTCTTCAATGCGGGCAGCGTGGTGGTCAGAAGAGCGGAGCATGCAACAAGCTTAACGTTCTTGTTGTTCTTGATGGCTTCGATGAATTTGCTCGGGGCCTGATCGACGCCGATGTCCACCATGTCAAACCCGGCGCTTCCGATCATCATGCTGACAAGATTCTTGCCGATGTCATGGAGGTCGCCCTCAACCGTGCCGATAACGCAAGTGCCCAGCGATGTGGAGGCTTCGGTGCTCAGATAAGGTTTCAGCACTTCCACGCCCTTCGCCATTGCTTTGGCCGCGATAAGCATCTCGGGCACGAAGATTTCCCCTGCGGAGAATCTGTCGCCCACGACCTTCATGCCGTCGATCATTGCCTGAAGGATGTCCTTCGCGGAGCTTCCCTCATCCAAGGCTGCCTGAACCAGGCCGGGAACTATTTTGGTTTTGCCGAGAATAGTCTGTTCTTTTACTTCGTCAATTTTAGCCATAATTTTTCACCTGATTGCCATAATGCCCCGACCTTGGGCCGGAGAAGTTGATACCAGTAAAAACATTCTTCAATTTACAAAAACCATAAGTGTCCGAACATCCCAGCGGGCTACTTTTCTAGCATGCCTTCGATAAATAAGCTAAGAAAAAGAGCGCCCGTCTGGATTTCAAACGCGAATCCGACTACTTCTGGGT
>CAZLHW010000015.1:2029-12093 GCA_964559085.1 uncultured Acidobacteriota bacterium
CCGAAAATGCCTTTTCGGAAAGCATGGATATACTCGATACACATCTCGTCGCGGGCGAGCAATGCATCGGTCGCATAGATCAGGCCGCGCAGATCCCGGTTCAGAGGATCCAGAATGACGCTGTCCATCCCGGCGTTCATGGCAAGAACGACAAACGCCTGGTTGACGATTTTTCTCGCCGGCAGGTTGAACGAGATATTGCTTGCCGCGCCTGTGACATGAATCGTGGGGTATTGTCTCCTGATTTCCTTCATGACCTCGACGATCATGTTGATGCCGTCTTCCGAAGTAGCCAGCATCTCAACCATGGGATCGATATGCAGCCGGGACGGATCGATGTTGTATTCTTTTGCCTTCTTCATCAAGGCTTCAAACACCTGGAGCCGTTTTTCCGCCGAGCGGGGGATCCCTGTGTCATCGCACAGAAGCGCGACGCATTCCCATTTTGTGTTTGCGATTTTCGGGAAAACGACTTCAACCTTGTTTCCTTCCATCGATACGGAATTGACAAGTCCGGGCTTCTTGCAAAAATCCGTGGCTTTCGCGCAGGTTTCGGCGCTCGGGCTGTCCACTGCGATCGGGGTTTCAGTCACTTCCTGGACAAGGTCAATCAGCCACTTCAGCGTGTCCAATTCCCTGGAAACCTCGACGGAAGCGCAAACATCAATATAATCCGCGCCCGCATCGGACTGCACTTTCGCGAGATTTCTGATGAAATCCGCATCTTTAGCCTCGATCGCTTTGCCGACGGACGGAATCGATCCGTTAATTTTCTCACCAATAATTATCATTGTGCCTTTACTCCGTTAGATTATCTGATCCTGGTTGTTTGATGACGGATTAAAGCCTAGCATTGAAAAAACCCGCTGAACACCCCATTATCCCAAAGGGTGGATTCTATCCAGAATGTCCTAATCAAGTCAAATATTTGTCCAGAAGAGGGAATGGCTTGAAAAATTGCCTCCGGACGTTGCAATACAAACGCCGGGAACTGTTGAAGTCCCCGCGAAAAGATGCTAGAAAATCCCTGCATGGATCATCCGCCCTTCAGACCGGGTCTCTCCAAAGTCGATTCCAAAGACTACATAAAAATTGGTTTGGGCGTCGATGCCGGAGGGACCTATACCGATGCCGTGATTTTCGACTTTGTGAAGAATGCCGTTGTCGGCAAGGCTAAAGCCTTGACCACCAAATGGGATTTCACCGCGGGCATCTGCAAGGCATTGGAAGGGCTGGATCAGGACTTGCTGCGGAAAACGGAACTCGTATCCCTGTCCACAACGCTGGCAACCAACGCCATCGTGGAAAACGAAGGCCAGAAGGTCGGTCTGGTCCTCATGCCCCCCTTCGGGCTCGAGATTGCCCAGAGCATCCCCTATCGACCGAAATCCATCATACGGGGACAGCTGGATATCACCGGCCGGGAGATCGTGCCCGTGGATCCCGAGGAAATCCGTTCGGTTGCGAACCGGATGGTTGAGAATGAATCGGTGACGGCATTTGCTGTTTCCGGATTTGCCGGTTCCATCAATCCCGAGCACGAGCTTCGGGCGAAAAGGATTATCCAGGAAGAGACGGGTCTCTTTGTGTCCTGCGGACACGAGCTGTCGGATACTCTCAATTTTCAAACCAGGGCGGTCACCGCCATGCTGAATGCGAGGATAATACCCAGACTGGCGGGCCTGCTGCTGGACCTTGAAAAGGCGCTGGAAGGGTTTGGCATCTCCGCTCCCGTTGTCGTGGTCAAGGGGGACGGCACGCTGATGAGTGCGCACCTGGCGAAGGTACGGCCTGTGGAAACAATCCTTTCAGGCCCCGCGGCCAGCGTCGCCGGCGCGCGGCACCTGACGGGAATCCACGATGCGCTGGTCGTCGACATGGGCGGGACGACGACCGATACGGCCGCGATTTCAGGGGGCTTGGTCCGCCTTAATGAGGAAGGAGCGAATGGCGGGGGTCACCGGACGCATGTCAAGGCGCTCGATATCCGAACCGTCGGCCTTGGCGGCGACAGCCTGATCCGGTATGAGAAGGCGCAATTTCACATCGGTCCCAAGCGCGTCGCGCCCATAGCCTGGCTCGGCCGGAACTGGCCCGGCGCCGCAGCCGCTTTGGATTATCTGAGCCGCCACCTCAAGCGCTATCGATCCTCCACCCGGAGGATGCAGATCCTGGTGAAAGCGGGCCGAATTCAGTCCATGCAGCTTTCCACACTGGAAGCAGAGATCCTCAGCCTGCTCGAACAGAGACCCTATTCCATGGATGAGATGCTTCATGCCACCGGCGCGGTCGCCGAAGGCAGCCTGCATCTGGAGCGTCTGGAGGAAAACTTCGTCATTCAGCGCTGCGGCCTGACTCTGACCGACCTGCTGCATATCAGCGGCAGGTTTGTCGAATGGGACGTGGAAACCGCCAGGCAATACGCGGAGTTTTATGCATTTCTGGCCAATAAACCTCTGCCCGAAATGATCCGCCACATCATGGACTTGGGTGTAAAGCGCCTGTCGATGGAATTGCTGAAACGGCGTCTGGATGACGACATGAATCCGGATGCGCTGGACAGCTGCCCTGTGTGCAGAGTTTTGGTGGACCATCTGATTAATGAACAGCACCCCAACTATGACGGGGCGCTCCGCTTCAAGCACCCGGTGATTGGCGTGGGTGCTCCGATTCAGTTTTTCCTGCCAGGGGCCGTTGCTCCCTTCAAGGCGCGCGCGATCCTCCCGGAAAACGCCGAAGTCGCCAATGCCGTCGGCGCCATCACGAGCCACGTGCTGATACAGAAGCAGGCCCGAATAGTGCCCGGCAGGGAGGATGGTTTTGTCGTCGAAGGCATTTCGGGCGCGCGGAAGTTTCAAAGCATCGAAGATGCGGACCGGTTTGTCCGGGAAGCATTGACCGACATGATCCATGAAAAAGCGGCGGAAGCCGGTACAAGCTGCCGAGATGTCGCGTTTGAGGTAAAAGACAGCATACCGCTCGCGTCCACCGGCGAGGCGGTTTTCTAAAGCCGCACGATAGTGTCAAGCCTGAAGGGCCGTCCGGATCTGGTTGTCAAAAAGGCAATCTAAGAGCGGCACGGAGGCGGAAATCCCACGGATTCACGACAGGGAATCCGCTCCAAAAGGCAAAGCCGGCTCCGGGCAGCACAGGGATCTCCATCGCAGCCCGGATGACTGCGTCCGGGAGTTCTTCGCAAGGCATCTCCGCCTCCGCAAGATCATCCGGACGGGCGTGTTGTTTGAGCACTTTATGGAAAATCCGTGCAGATTCGCGAAATCGGTGGCGTTTTTCCCTGCTATAATGCAAACTTCATCTGTTCCGGCAGTCATGATTTTTGGTAATTGGAACTGCAGCTGAGGCTAATGGAGGAGGTTTTTGCTCATGAATTTAAAAGAAATGTTCATGTCCGCTTTGCGGAATGAAAAGCCGATGAAGTGGATGGGTTATGGATTTGAAGCGTTTCCGATGATCAAGGTCCATTGCGTGATGGATCCTATTTCGATCTGGGATATTCTTCAATTCACCGGAGAGGCGGCAATTGACAACTGGGGAGGCACCATCCGCTTTCTGCCCGGCGATCCCGGCTGGATCCCGATCGTCAATGACCAGAACAAGGTTATCAAAGATGTTACGAAGTGGCGCGACTACGTGAAATTCCCGGAAATTCCGGAGCTTGACTGGAGTGATGCCAAGAAAACCATCGAAGGAATCGACAGGGATACCACCCTGGTGATGGTGCCCACCTTCCGAGGTCTGTTCGAACGCGCCCACTGCCTGATGCCTTTCGAAGAAGTTCTCATCAATCTGTACGAAGAGCCGGAATCGATGTATGAGTTCTTTGACGCCTACGCCGACTGGAAACTCAAAGTCATCGAGCAGCTCATCGACAATCTGCATCCGGATATCCTTCATTCTCACGACGACTGGGGGTCCAAAACGGCCCTCTTCTTCTCGCCCGCAAAATTCCGCGAATTGCTGAAGCCGCATTATCAGAGGATCTACGGCTACGTCAAAAAGCGGGGCGTTCTGATTCAGCACCATGCCGACTGCTATTGCATGGGAATTGAGACGGACATGGTGGATCTGGGCATCGACATGTGGCAGGGGGTTCTTCCTTCCAACGATATTCTTCAGATCAAGAAAAACACGCAGGGCAAAATACTCCTCATGGGAGGCATCGATCAGGGCGTGATCGACAGAGCGGATGCGACCGAGGAAGAAATTCGCGCGGAAGTGCGCCGTGCGATTGATACGTATGCGCCGGGCGGCGCCTTTCTGCCCTGCATTGGAAGCCTCGAATGCATCAATGAGTTTGTAACTCCGATCGTTATTGATGAATGCAACCGCTATGGAGCGGAGTGGCTGAAGAAGCAGCAGCAATAACAAGACAACCGTTCACGACCCGGCGAAGCCTCCCGATGTTGAAAAAGGGGGGCTTCTGCATTTAAGGCCTTTAAAATACCCGGCCTCCCGCTGTGTCCCGTAACGTTTCCGGTTTCCCGTTGAAAATCATCCGGTTGAACGGTCGGCGGGAAACCGGAAACAAGAATAAGGAAGGCCGGTTGCGCCCTGTCTCACAGGGCGGGACAGAGCCGCATAAGCACGATGCGTCGGGTTAGAGATTATTCTGAAGGGTGGAAGCGTTTTGTACAAAGTTGAATTTGAGCCCGTAGGGAGACGGGGAAAATGTGAGGAAGGGAACTCTCTCCTGGAGTGTGCGCGACAGCTGAAGGTGGACATTGTCAGCCTTTGCGGCGGCGTCGGCGCATGCCGGCGCTGCAAGGTTCAGTATATATCCGGAGGCCTGTCGCTCCCTACGCCTGAAGACCGGGAGACCTTTACAGAGGAGGAGCTCAATAAGGGCTGGCGGCTTGCCTGCACGGCGATTCCGCAAGGCGACGTCCGCGTGTCGGTACCCCCCGAGTCTCTGTCCGCGCCTCAGCGGACGGTGGTGGAGGGGATCGATCTGCGGGTTCAACCGGAACCCATGGCGCGCAGCCTGGAAGTTCAGATGACGCCGCCTTCGGTGGAGTACCTGGAACCTGACGACCGGAACCTGTGGCGCGCGCTGGAGCACACTCACGGTATAGTACCGGGAGCCATTGATCTGGCGGTGCAGCAATCCCTTTCTTCCCGCCTTCGCTCTCTTGGATGGAAGGCGAGTGTGGTTCTGCGCGGATCGGAAATCATCGCTCTGGATGCTCCTCCCACCCGATGGATCGGCCTTGCGGCGGATATCGGCACGACAATGATAGCGGTCTACCTGGGCGATATGAAAAGCGGAGATATCGCAGCCTCTTCCGGCCTGATGAATCCTCAAATTTCCTACGGCGAAGATGTAGTCTCGCGCATCTATCTGGCGGGCGCTTCTGCGGACAATGCTGAAAAAATGCAGTCGCTTCTTGTGAACGCTCTGAATCATGCCGTGGCCGCTCTGTGCGCGGAGATCGGATCCGATCCCTCGCATATTGTGGACGCGGTCCTTGTCGCCAATACGGCCATTCATCATCTGCTCCTCCGGCTTCCGGTGCAGCAGTTGGGCCTGGCTCCCTACGTGCCGGCCGTTTGCTCCGCCATCGATATTAAAGCCCGGGACATTGGGCTGAAAACGGCGCCGGGCGCCTATGTGCATACGCTGCCCAATATCGCCGGCTATGTGGGTGCCGACCATGTTGCCATGCTGCTGGCGACCGGGGTCCACGAGAAGGAAGGCGTTACGCTGGCTCTCGATATAGGTACCAACACGGAAATCTGTCTGAACTGCCGCGGCAGGATGAAGAGCGTCTCCTGCGCCTCCGGGCCGGCATTTGAAGGCGCGCATATCCAATTTGGAATGCGGGCGGCCAAAGGCGCAATCGAGCGCGTGCGCATGTCGGATGGACAGCTGGATATTCAGGTAATCGGCGGGGCGTCGCCGGCCGGCCTCTGCGGATCCGGACTTCTCGATGCGATTGCCCAGATGCTTCAGAATGGCGTCATCGATGCGTCGGGAAGAATGCAGGACCACGAACGCGTGCGCAAACGCAATAACCATAGAGAGTTTGTTCTTGTGGAACGGTCCGGAGGCGACGATATTACCATTTCGCAGAAGGATGTTCGGGAACTGCAGGCGGCGAAAACGGCCATCCGCGTGGGCATTCGGGCGTTGCTCGAGGATGCGGGTATTGCGGAAAAAGACATCGACCGGGTGATCATTGCCGGCGCGTTCGGCACCTACATCGATGTGCAGAGCGCCATTGCAATCGGCATGCTGCCGCCGCTGCCCCTGGATCGCTTTAAGCAGG
Source organism: uncultured Acidobacteriota bacterium (assembly GCA_964559085.1). Taxonomy (GTDB): domain Bacteria; phylum Acidobacteriota; class UBA6911; order UBA6911; family UBA6911; genus UBA6911. The sequence goes on from CAZLHW010000015.1 coordinate 8,317, forward strand.
TTGGAAACGCGGCGGGGACGGGGGCGCGGCTGGCGCTTATTTCGCGCCATCGGCGTCATACGGCGCTGGAAATCGCCGCAAAAGACGGCTACATCGAACTGGCCACCATTCCCGATTTCAACGAAAAATTCGCCGAAGCCAGCTCCATGAGCTGGTAAATACCGGGATGTCCCGGAATTAGCCGCCGTTTATCCGCTCGGAGATTTCCTTGAGGCGGCTGAAGTCCGCATCGACGGGGACGTGGTCCGCAATGCCGATAAGGGTCCGGTTGTCGACCGCGGCAAAGGCTTTGGCCGCTTCGATGGATTCGATCAGAAGAGCTTTTTCGACCATCGGCATCACATAATCCTGGGGAATGCCTCCCCATAGCGTAATGTCGGGCCCCGCCGCCTTCCGCGCCTCGGGGAGTGCCGCGTCGCTCTGCGGCGGCCCCGAGATGCCGGACAGAGCGTCGATGCCGCAGCCGGCAAGCAGCGGCAGCAGATGGCGCGAGAGTCCTCCGATGTGAACCAGCAGGTATTTGCCGCGCGCATGCAGCATCTCGCAGGTCTTCCGGTAACTGGGTTCAAGGTGGCTTTCAAAAGACGCCGGTGAGATAAACTGTCCGTCCAGATTATCCGGCGCCAGAAAGACCGCGTGGGAGTATTGTTCCGCCAGCTGTTGAATCAGTGCGTGCCTTTTGTCCTCCATCACTTGCATCAGTTCCGATAGACGGTCCTCTTCGGCCTTCATGAGCATCAATCTGTCGCTCCACCCCAGCATGGTATGGAGCATATCCGAATATGGGGTTTTGGGAACCTGGACGGCTTCGATGATGCCGCGACACGATCCGGCTTCCGGCGCGTCGGAGGTCTCCAGACGATACTGCATCGCCTTTATGATTTCTCCGGCCGCATCCAGATCCTCTTCATCCTTGACCGGATACTCTGTCTGCCACCAGTCCCCGTCGGGCCCCAGCGACCATTCCTCGGTCAGAGTTCGGAATCTAGTTTTATACTTGATTCGACGGCGGGTGTCGGATTTCTCGCGGATTACCTCGATCCCTTCATAGTCAAGCCGCCAGGGCGTGCGAACCGTCCATGCCGGACAATTCAACGCCGAAGCAATGGTCGCCAGGGAGCTTTCCCTGTGCGCTTCGGGCAGCGTGCCGCGCTTTTTGTGCCACGCATACCAAAGGCCCAAATCCGGAATGAATAGGGGCTTTCCCGAAGTCTTTGTGTTGAACGGTGCCAGAAGAGCTTCCTTGAAGTGCATCATCATCGTTTCCTGTTATCGATTGATGTTCAGGGTGACGAAACCCCGCAGCCGACGCGGCTCGAGTTTCCGGGACTCCTGAATAGTAACAAACCGGCCTGCCTGAGTGGAATATGCAGAATGCCCCGATCCGCGGGCCTTCTTTTGCCGTTGTCCGCAGCCTCAGCTTGACTATTGCCGCACATTATCTGAAGATCGTGTCGTTTGATAGTGCTTTGTGCGGATTGCGGTATTTAAATGCAGGCGGTTTCCGCCGAAGACGTCCGTTCATGCAGGATCAGGTCGTCAATTCATTGAAGGAGAATAGAAATGCTCACAAAAAGACAGAATATGGTGGAAACCATCAAGGGCGGGAAACCGGACCGCTTTGTCAAAGGCTATGAAGCGCTTGCGCTGGTGATGACTCCGTTTGCCATGAGCAGCGGGCGCCCGATACAGGGGGGCGATCCCATCGTGAATAAATGGGGCGTTACTATCTCATTCCCGGCGAATGCGCCCGGCCCGTTCCCGGTTCACGACGCGGAGCATGTCGTTATCAAGGATATCGAGCACTGGCGCGACTACGTCAAGGTTCCCGACCCCGTAATGCCGGAAGCGGCGTGGGAGGAAACCATCAAACAGGTTGAAGCCATTGACCGCAAGGAGTATTTCGTGGCGCCTTTCATTGCGCCGGGCGTTTTCGAGCAGAGCCACTATCTTCTGGAAATCACCAATTGCCTGACCGCCTTTTATACAAACCCCGACGAACTGCACGAAATCTACGACATGATCACCGAGTTCGAGCTCCGGTATGCCGAAGATGTCTGCAAACACATCAAGCCGGACGCCCTGTTCCACCACGACGATTGGGGCAGCCAGAAATCATCCTTCATTTCTCCCGCGATGTTCGAGGAATTCCTGCTGCCCGCCTACAAGCAGATCTACGGGTACTACAAGTCCCATGGCGTCCAGTGCATTGTCCACCACTCCGATTCCTACGGCGAGAACCTGGTGCCTTACATGGTGGAGATGGGCATGGATGTCTGGCAGGGAGCCATGTCTACCAACAACATTCCGAAGATTATCAAGGAATACGGCGGAAAGCTCACCATCATGGGGGGGATCGACAACGGAAAGGTGGACCGGGCAGACTGGACGCGCGAGCTTATCCACGAGGAAACCTTCAGGGCCTGCCGCGAATACGGCACGAAATATTACATCCCCTGCACCACGATGGGAGATCCGGCGAGCATTAACCCCGGCGTATATGAGGCTGTTATGGAGGAAATCGACAAGGCTTCCAAGGAAATGTTCAAACCCTAAGGGGCTTTGAAAACAGGAGGCTCGGTTTTTCGCAAAAAGGGCCCGCGCTGAAAGCGGGGGGCGAAGCTGCGCCGCCCTGTCAGGGCTGATGGATCTGTTGGTTGAGACCCCAGGCCTTCGGATGCTTCGCATCCTGCGGCCTGGGCTTCTCTGCCGCGCACCTTTGGTGCTGGCGGCGCCGGCAATCGGCACACTGTCGCCATGGAGGGTTCCGGAACAAAGACAGGCGGGACTATTCTGCCTTGCGCTTTCAGCCGGATCGCGACAGGACCGAATGAGTACCATCCGTTCACTGGCGGCATTCCTTCCCCGGTTTGATCCGATCAAGATCCAGGTTGAAATGTTCTTTCAGCAGCCCGGCGAATGCATCCTCGTTCGCGATGGGCGCGATCGACACCGCATCGCCCTGCACCACTTTGAAATGGCTGTCCGTGAGCGTAATCCTCCCGTCCTTTTTGGGCATCGTGCACATCCGCATGGTTAGAAAAAAGGATCCGGGAAATGTTGCCGTAAAGTGGTTCGACATCAGGAAATCTTCAGGGCTGCAGGGATCCAGCGTAAAAGCGTAAAGCGGTGTATACCCATCCCCGTTTTTTTTCTCGAGAATGTAGCCGAGCGTCGCATGTGCGACAAGGCGGTATGTGTGCGCGAACTGGCTTTGCTCCGTGTTTTCCTCCAGCAGCAGCGGAGCGATCAATCCGTCGTTGCCGAAGCCGACATCCGCAAGCCATTGGCGACCGCCTGCTTCGACCAGTATTGCCTGATGGGTTTTAGTCGTGTACTGCGTGCCGCCGACGGCTACCTTTGCCAGAAGGTTCGTGACCTTGAACCCCATTGCCTGGAGAGCGAGGGAGAAAATACCGTTCATCTCAAAGCAGTAACCTCCGCGCCGCTCCTTTACAATCTTGTTAAAGAGAGAGTCCCCATCCAGCAAAATCGGTTTTCTATAAAACACGTCCAGGTTTTCGAAGGGCACGTTCAGGGTATAGGCAATGTGAAGATTTCTGAGAGCAAGTTCGCCGGTTTGTGCGCCATCCTTGTAATCAATTCTTTCGAAAAATGCGTCCAGGTCGAAAATCGTATTCTCCATGAAAAAACTCCATTTGCCCTCCAACGGGAGGCGATCGCCGGGCCTTTTACCTGCTGTAATGAATCCTCGATTGCCTGTAAAGTTCTTCGCGGAAGGCCGGCGTCATGAGAGTCAGCGCATTGAAATTAAAG
>CAZLHW010000015.1:12103-16326 GCA_964559085.1 uncultured Acidobacteriota bacterium
CCTACTGAGAAACTGCTCCAGCAGTGTGAACTCGAATTTTTCGGCATATTGCCGCGCAATTTCCCGCTGCTGTTCTTCCGTTGTATTTGCCGGATCAAAGCTATCCGGCATTACGCCTACGAGCAATTGATCTCCATACATCTCATATATTTTTTGCGTATCGTTCATGGCCTGCGGGCACCAGGTATCCCACCCCGCCGCTATGATGTTGGGGACCTGTTTCATGAGCTGGCCGCAGCTGTGCAGTTCGCAGTATTTGCCCTTGGAATGCAGAAAATCGGTCACCCGTTTCATGTAAGGCACGATCATTTCGCGGACTACGGATGGGGCGAAGAATGTTTCCTTTTGCGAGCCCCAGTCGTCATGGATGCAGAATCCGTCGATCCCCGGAAAAAGAGAGCAGAATTTATCGAAAATCTTTATATAGAGATCGGTCGCCTTATCAAAGAAATCCTTGATGGCATCCTTCTGATCATCGTCGATCATGGCCACGGCCGCGTTTTCAAATTCCATGAAGGTGATCAACCTTTCGTACCAGCCTGTCATGAACCAGCAGACGTTGAATTTCTCGTCATTCAGATAGGATGCATTGTCCCTGGCGCAGGACTCCCAGTCCCAGGCATCAATGTCGGGCCAGACAATCTTATCGGGCCATTGGTTGAAATCTTCTATAAACGGCTTGCCGGGGCGGATCATGGATCCGCCGGCTACCGGGACATACTCCCATTGCATACCGAACATGTCGGGTCCGCCGCCCTTGTTTGGATCAAACGGGGCGGCTTCGAACACGAACGAACGCGCGACATTATCGGGGATAATTCGCGGGCAGAACAGGCGGGTTTCCATCATGTCCGAAATCTGCCAGACCGGTTCTCTTCTCAATAGGCCTAAAACCGCTTCTCTGTCCGAAACCGGGCGGTTGTAAATCTTTATCGCCGGCATAAAAGGGGACGCCGGCAGCTCTTTCACGACTTCCATTTCGCGGGGATCAAATTTAGGCACAGCCATTTTAGATTTCCTCACTTTATCTTCGGCCGAAGACGCGCGACGCGATCCGGCCTTTTTCAAAGGGCGCAGAATAGCACAGGACCGGCCTGAAAACAGCAGCATTCCCGAACCCGGATCGGTGCCGCTATCGATCGCGGTGTCGTAATCGCAATGGGCAGTTCGGGAAAGCCGTTGACTTCAATGGGGCGTGTTTGTAGGTTTTTCCTGAGATACGGCTATGCTGACGACAGAGGAATTGATTAAAAAGGCGCTTGAAGCCGGATTTGACGCAGCCGGCCCGCTGGATTGTGCCACCCTGATTCTCCACCCCGAAGTGCGCCAGGCTTGCGAGACCAACAAGTGCAGGCGCTATGGCCGAAGCTGGTCCTGTCCCCCCGGTTGCGGATCCCTGGATGCGTGCGCTGCGCGTATCCGCCGGTACTCCAGGGGCCTCATTGTGCAGACGGTGGGCAAGCTGGAGGATGAGTTTGACGGCGAAGGGATGATGGAGGCGGAGCAGCGTCATGCGCAAAGCTTCCGCGCGTTATCCAGGGAGTTGCGGAAGGAGTACCCCGGCATGCTTTCCATAGGCAACGGGAGCTGTTCCAACTGCGCCGCGTGCACCTATCCGGATGCTCCATGCCGCGACCCGCTCGGCGCAAGCTCCCCGATGGAGGCCTATGGAATGATGGTTCGTGGTGTCTGCCAAGCGAACGGAATGGACTATTATCACAGCAAAGGCACGATCACTTTTACAGGATGCTTTCTTCTGGAATAGCCCGGCCTGCGGCTCTTCATTCAGGCGGCGGCTGTATTTCCTGCTGGATGCGATGCTTGGACCCGGGGGGCAGCATCGCCCTGATTTCTTCCATATCCTGCGGCGTAAGCAAGCTCCGGGCAAAGGTCGTCCGGAATTCGTGGGAGACGCCGCTTTCAGCCAGCAGCCGCACGCTGGCCTTCAGCTCTTCAACGGAGACCTTTGTCCCGGCCGCTGCTTCATATTTTTCCCAAGGCGCTTTGATATCCATCGCGACATAGCTGAGCAGCCCCGATGCCAGAAGCCTTCCGAGCATGGCGCTGCGGCTTCCGTTGGTATCCAGCTTGATGGCATACCCCATGCGGTGTATTTCGCCAAGGAAATCGGGGAGCCCCGATTGCAGCGTCGGCTCCCCTCCGCACAGCACGACGCCGTCCAGAACACCTCTGCGGTGATACAGCTTTTCCAGAATAACGGAGGGTGCAATCAGGCAATCCGCGGCGACGATCAATGGCAGCAGGCGCCGGTTATGGCAATAGGGGCAGCGGAAGTTGCACCCCTGCGCAAAGACGACGGCGGCCACCCTTCCGGGGAAATCACACAGACTGCAGGCCTGGTAGCCGCCAATTCTCATCGAGAGGCCTCAATATGATAAGTCCGGCGCATGGCAAATTCGGCCTGCTTGCCCGCGTTCCACTGGCTCACCGGCCGCAAGTACCCGACGACGCGTGAATAAACCTCCGTCTCCCTGCGGCAGTGCGGACACTGGGGCTCTGCACCCCTGATGTATCCATGGTCGGAGCATATGGAGAAGGACGGCGTGAGAGTGAAATAGGGGAGACGGTACTTGGAGCAAACGGTCCGCACGAAGCTCTTCACCGATTGCGGATCGGGCACGGCTTCTCCGAGAAAAATATGCTGCACCGTGCCTCCCGTATATTTCGATTGCACTTCATCCTGCAAATCGAGGACTTCGAAGATATCGTCGGAATAATGAACCGGCAGTTGCGTGGAATTGGTGTAAAAGGGCTCCATGCCTTCCGACGGAGCGGCGGAACGTATGTTCGGATACAATGTTGCATCCATGCGCGCCAGCCGGTAGCTGGTCCCCTCGGCGGGAGTGGCTTCCAGGTTGTAGAGATTTCCCGTTTCATCCTGAAACCTGCCGAGCTGTTCGCGCATGTAATCCAGCACCCGGCAGGCAAAGGCGCGCCCTTCCGGAGACCCGATATCCTTTCCCATGAGATTCAGGCAGGCCTCGTTCATGCCCACGAGCCCGATGGTTGAGAAATGGTTTTTCCAGTAGCAGCCGAAACGATCGCGTATGTCGCGCAGATAAAAGCGGGTGTAGGGATACAGATTCTGTTCCGTAAACTGCTCGAGCACCTTCCGCTTGATCTCCAGGCTCGTTTTCGCTGTTTTCATCAGGGCGCCCAGCCGCGAAAGGAATTCGGATTCGCTTCCGGTCAGATAGCCGAGGCGCGGCATGTTGATCGTTACGACTCCAATGGATCCGGTGAGCGGATTGGCGCCGAAGAGGCCGCCCCCGCGATGCTCCAGTACTCGGGTGTCCAGACGCAGGCGGCAGCACATGGATCGCGCGTCCTCCGGAGACATATCGGAGTTGACGAAATTGGCGAAATAGGGGATCCCGTATTTCGCCGTGGCTTCCCACAGCGGGTTCAATCCCGGATTTTCCCAGTCGAAATCCGCCGTGATGTTGTAGGTCGGAATCGGGAAGGTGAATACCCGGCCATTTGCATCCCCTTCCGTCAGAACTTCCAGGAAGGCCCGGTTGAAAACGTTCATCTCATCCTGGAATTCGCCGTAGCATTCCTGCTGCGGCTCGCCGCCGATCACGACCGGCTGTTGCGCCAGGTGACGCGGCGGCTGCAGATCCAGGGTTACATTGGAAAACGGAGTCTGAAATCCGACGCGCGTGGGAACATTCACGTTGAATAAAAATTCCTGAAGCGCCTGCTTGACTTCCCGTTTGTCGAGTCCGTCCGCGCGGATGAATGGCGCCAGCAGCGTGTCAAAGTTTGAGAAAGCCTGCGCCCCCGCGGCTTCTCCCTGCAGCGTGTAGAAGAAATTGACGATCTGTCCGAGAATGGACCGGAAATGGCGGGCCGGGCGGCTGGCGGCCTTTCCCGGAACGCCGCGGAATCCGCTGCGCAGCAAATCCTGCAGATCCCACCCCACGCAATATACGGAAAGCAGTCCAAGATCATGCAGGTGCAGACTCCCGCTTGTGTGCGCTTCCCGCACTTCGGCCGGGTATATTTTATTCAGCCAGTAGATCTCGCTGACATGGCCCGCAACGTAATTATTCAGTCCCTGCAGCGAATAAGACATATTGCTGTTTTCCCTGATCTTCCAATCGGAGCGCTGCAGATAGTGGTCGATCAGATCCACATCCGCCTGCTGCACCATTTCGCGGATGCGGGCGTGCTGATCGCGGTAGAGGATATAGGCCTTC
>CAZLHW010000015.1:16336-18653 GCA_964559085.1 uncultured Acidobacteriota bacterium
CAGAAGCGTCTCTTCAACAAGGTCCTGGATTTTTTCGACGGTCGGAACGGCGGCCGGCAGCATGCATTGCGCCAGAGCCAGGACACGCGAGGTCAGGGAACGCGCAATCTCTTCCGAGAACTCCCCCGTAGCGCGTCCGGCGCTCAGGATTGCCTGCGTGATTTTGCGGCTGTCAAAGGCAACAAGCCGCCCGTCGCGCTTGAGGATCTTTTCAAATCGGATGGACGGCGAGTCAACTGTCTGCGGCGTTGAGAGGGCGTTTGCGGACATGGGCGCTTCTCCTTCTTGCATCGTGCACCCTGCCGAGAAAAAGCACAGGGCATGTTCCGGCCGGGCTGCGGACAATCAGCGGCCGCCGCGAGCGGACCGGCGCGATTTTCGTACAAGGGAGAGACTGTATCTCATAGGCTCCCCGGCTGCCCCTCGGCAACGGGTTTCATTGGGTGCGATTCCACTGCTATCGGCCGGTCTTCGGACTTGCAGGCTCCAATCCAACCTACTGACCGTCGCTTCCCAGTCTCTGAAACCAGTGCTTGATTGACGGCGTTCGTTCCTGCTTACCGCTGCGGGGCAGTCCCGGAATCTCACCGGGTTCCCTTTGGATCGATCTTAAACCGATAACTCGCACAATATATTGGGGTGGCGATGCAGTTGTCAACAACTTATCGTGGTTTTTTCATTCAGCAACAGTGGAGCTTTTATTAGCCGCGCATTTGCGGCGCCCGGGCATTTTACGAGGCTCTGCGGGAGCTGCAACGATTGCTTTATTTTCAAATCGGAACCGCTCTACAATGCCTTTCGAAGTTCTAGCAGGCGCAGCGCAGACGCGGTGGGAATTTATCGGGTGCGGAATCGCTGCCGCGGTCCGCTTCTCGGCGGCGCCACCCGATAGAGTTCTAAAAGCCCTCGGCAAAGCATAAAAGTTTCCGGTTCGGAGTTCCCTAAGGTTTTAATGCGGGAACCGGGAGTTCTGAAAAGGGAACGGGAAACGCATCCGCGGCGCCGCGCAATAAAAGATGCGGATATTTTGCTATCACAAAAACCCGGCTTAGGGCTATGATCCCCGCAGCACCCGATCCAATTTGGGATAACAAGAGAATACCCCGGGGGGTATCCCCTATCCGATATTTGCAATTCAGAGGAGAGCCTGATGAATCAGCAAGCCGTTTCGATGTCGAATCCGGATACAAAGACTCCCGCATATGCCTGGGTAGTCCTGTTTGCGTTATACCTGGCCACTCTGGCCGCACCGCTGAACCTGTTCAAACTGCCGCCCGTGATGACCACCATACAGAAGGCGTTCAACCTCAGCATGAGCGAGTCGGGCGATTTGATGTCCATCTTTTCCATCATGGGATTTGTGCTGGCGATACCGGCGGGCTATATCCTGAAGAGATTTGGGATAAAGCCCACGGCGCTGTTTGCCGTCGGTTCCGTAACGGTCGGATCCGCACTGGGCGCGATGGCCAAAACGTCGCAGATGTTGTTTGTCGGCCGATTCATCGAAGGCGTGGGCATGGGGCTGATCATGGTCGCGGCTCCTTTAGCCATCAGTCTGTGGTTCCCGGCGCAGAAGCGCGCCTTGCCGACAGGACTCTGGGCGAGCAGCGTGGGAATCGGCAACATCGTGACCCTGGTTCTGGCCCCCTCCATGGCAGTGGCGTACGGCTGGACGTCTGTCTGGTGGGCCGGAGCAGGTTTTTCCGCGATCGCGTTTGTCCTTTTTGCGATTTTGTTCCGCATGCCGAGAAAGGATGAAATTTGCGAGGCTCCCGCTCCCGCGCCGGCCAACGCTGCGCCGGAGGAATCTCCCAGTTTGCTGAAAGGCATGGCAAACGCCAACTTCTGGATGGTCAGCATTGCTTTCGGGTGTTACAACCTGGTAACCATGGCGATGTGTTCGTTCCTCCCCGCTTTTCTGGAAATAGAGCGCGGTTATTCGTTGACGTTCGAGAAGGGCGTTTTGATGAACGCTTCCTTCGTTACCGCCTTTATTATGCTGGCTTCCATTTTCTCCGGCCCCGGCGGCGGTTTCCTGTCCAACCGGATAGGAAAGCGCAAAATTATGGTCCTCCTTGCCTACATTCTGATGACCGTGACTTTTGTTATGCCCTTCACCGTTACGGGGTGGATGATTCCGGCGTACATGCTTGTCTTCGGTCTTTTCGGCGGTCCCATCGCTCCCATTCTTCTCGCGGCCGTGCCGGAAGTAGCGCCGAAACCGCAGCTGATCGGAATCGGCATGTCCGTTGCAGCCTTGGGGCAGAACATCGGCATGTACATCACTGGCTGGCGTAGCCGCCAGAAGCCGCTGTTC
>CAZLHW010000016.1:0-2684 GCA_964559085.1 uncultured Acidobacteriota bacterium
AATACGGCGCTGTTGCTTCGCTGCAGGACAAACGATCCGGAAGCCTGTAACGAGCTTTTTGAGCGGTACAACCGCAAGATATTCAACACGGCTTACCGCATTTTAGGCGAAGAATCGTCCGCCGAAGATGCCCTGCAGGAAACCCTTCTGAATGTCTACCGTGGGATATCCAGTTTCAGGGGGGATTCCAAGATCTCCACCTGGATCAGCCGGATCACGATCAACGTGTGCCTGGGGATTCTGCGCCGGCGAAAGAGCAGGCAGTGCGTTGCGCTGGAGGATGAAGCCGGCGGAGATCTGGTTGCCGACCCCACTCCTTTTACCGACCCTCTCGCGCACGCCTCCCTGGAAGAGCAACGGGTTCTTGTTGAGGCCACCTTCGACCGCATGTCTGAAAAGCAGGGTCTTGTCGTCCGTCTCCATGACATGGAAGGCTACACCATTCAGGAAATATCGGAAATTATCGACTGCCCTGCGGGTACGGTAAAGTCGCGCCTGTTTTACGGAAGACAGGAATTTAAAAACATCTTTACCTCTCTTTTGAAGGGAGGTTTTAAAACCTCGGCCGCCCTGAATTAAGCACTGCAGCGGATCCCAACCCGGTTTTATCGGAACAGACCCAATACCCGTCTTTTCACGGGAACCCATAAAGGTTCCGGCCCCTGAAAGATGCGGAATCTTGAGGGTTTCTGTTTTCTTTTTCAGGCGATACAGACTGCATGATAAGATTTGCAGGTTTGTTCCATTGGAGATCGGCAAATTTCATGCATCAGGACCCGCAGAATCGCCCGGAATCGATTTCAAGCAGGATCAAGCAGCTGCTTTTTAACGCCGAGAGTCCGCCGACGGATTCGAAGGCCTATGCACCCTTCTTCTATGCAGAAGTCAGGATAGACTTTAACGACATTCGAACCGGGTATAGAGCGACTGTAAGCCTGAACAAGGCGGTGGAGATCCACCCGGCATATTCGGATGTGCTTTGGGCCGAGGATATGGTCCGGGATATTGACCCCCGAAAGATAAGGGCCGCGGAGTCCGACGCCGGTTATCCCGGATCGCTGCCGGCTTTTGTGGATCCCGGCTTCATGGCTCAAATGGAAGCTCAATTAATTCAATATCTGATGCGCTGCTTTAAAGCGAGGGTGTACCGGAACTCTGTTCTGGCCGTTTATTCAAATGCGGGAGAGTCCTTGTCGGAATTTGTATCCCGCTGTCTGGACACCCTGTCGGAGCCCAGGCGCTTGGAATTGGACGCGCTTCATGATGTGTTTGAGAGGAGACTCGAGCAGATCCGGCAAAAGTATCTGAATGCGGGCTCTTCCGAAAATCTGGATTTAGCAAAGGCGGAATCTCAGGACAGAAATCTGTTTCTGAGCTATTCCGACAGAATTGCGGATTTATTCCTGAAGCCTGAAGCCGGCCTGAATACAGCGACCGATGAACGTTGCCTGCCCGAAAATAATCCGGATTTGGCGGAAAGTCTTGCCGCCCTGGAAGCGGAGGCCGGGCAAGCCGTAGCGGACCTTTGCGAAACCTATCGACATAAAGCGCAATCGGTTGACGAGTATCTCCTCCATCCCAACCTGAAAGACATCCACCTGGTGCGGTGCTGCATCCTCTGGATTCCTGCAAGGGGCGCCTAGATGGAAAAAGTCAGAGTCGCTGTAGCGATGAGCGGCGGCGTGGACAGTTCCACCGCGGCCTTTATCCTAAAGGAAGCAGGATTCGACCTCGTTGGTTTTTCCATGCAGCTCTGGGATCAGAGACGGAATCCTGCAGGAGAAGAAGCGTCTCACTTCGGACGCTGCTGTTCAATGGAGGATCTGCATGATGCGAGGGACGGCGCCGCGCATCTACAGATTCCTTATTATGTCGTCGATTTCCGGAAGGAATTTGAACAGACCATCGTTCGGCGTTTTATCGAAGACTACCGAACGGGTCGGACTCCCTCTCCCTGCGTTTTATGCAATTCGCTGATGAAATTCAGCCATCTGGTTCAAATGGCGAAGGAGATCCACGCCTCCCGAATTGCCACGGGGCATTACGCGCGCATATCCCGCGACCAGGAGAGCAACCGATATCTTTTGCGGCGGGCACGGGATCTCGAAAGAGACCAATCCTACTTTCTGTTTGAGCTGGATCAGTCGCAGCTGGCCATGGCTATGTTCCCGCTGGGGAATTTGGAGAAGGGGGAGGTTCGCGACATTGCCCGCCGGACCGGGCTTCCGGTTGCCGATAAACCGGACAGTCAGGAAATCTGTTTCATTCCGGACGGGAATTACGCCTCTTTTATCGAATGCCACATCGATGAAATATTGGGGCATCAGGGGGAGAAACCTTTTTCGGAAGGGCCCATTGTGGATACATCGGGACGGATTCTGGGCACGCACCCGGGAATCCATCACTACACGATTGGTCAGCGGCGAGGCCTTGGCATTGCTCATGCTTCTCCGCTGTACGTCATTGAGCTGCGCCCGGAAACCAACACCGTGGTTGTGGGAGAACGACCATTTCTCGGCAGGAAGCGCTGTCGCATTGAGCGCCTGAACTGGATATCAATCCCGGGCCTTACGGAACCCATGCGCGTACGGGCGAAGATCCGCTCCCGCCATCCGGCAGCTCCGGCAACGATAGTGCCTGTCAGGGATGCATTTGTGGAAGTGACGTTCGATTCTCCGCAGGAT
>CAZLHW010000016.1:2694-18596 GCA_964559085.1 uncultured Acidobacteriota bacterium
GGCCTGCGTGTTTTATCAGGAGGATGTTGTCGTCGGCGGCGGCTGGATTATTAGGGATTGAGGAATAAAGGGGCAAAGGGGAAAGTTGGCAAGGTGAAAATAGCGTTTTCACCCTCTATCCCTTTGATCCTTTGTCCCTTTTTCCCTGCATTACGGAGAGTATGACGGAAAAGCGAATTCTCATCGTTGCCGGAGAAGCATCTGCGGATAGATACGGCGCCAGGCTAGTGCAAAGACTCCGCGCTCTGAATGGGTCGGATTCGATACACTTCTACGGCACCGGCGGGGATGCAATGCGGGCGGAGGGGGTGCTCCTCCTTAGTCATATCCGCGAGCTTGCGCATATTGGAGTGCGGGAAGCTTTGTCGAGCCTTCGAACCTATTACCGCACTTTCCGGGGCCTGATCCGCCATACTGACGCGCACCGCCCGGACCTGGCTGTGCTTCTGGATTTCCCGTATTTCAACTTAAGGCTGGCAAAAAAAATGAAACGCCGGGGTATCCCGGTTGTCTACTACATAAGCCCGCAGGTCTGGGCGTGGCGCAGCGGCCGCATCCGGATCATACGCAAGTATGTGGACAAGATGCTGGTGATCCTGCCGTTCGAAGAGGAATACTATCGCAAGCGGGGAGTGGATGTGGCATTTGTAGGGCATCCGTTACTGGAGGATTTTAATCCGATCCGTGACCGGCAATCCTTCCTGCGCAGCCTGAATCTGAATCCATCCTGCAGGACGGTGGCCATCCTTCCCGGAAGCCGCCATAAGGAGGTGGATTACATTTTACCCGCTCTCCTTCACGCCTCGTTGCATCTGTTGCGGTCTATGCCGGCCCAGTTTGTCATTTCCGCCGCTCCGACTGTTGAACGGAGTTCTATCGAAGATATCGCCGCCCGCATTCTTCCCGAAGATTTGCGGAAGAATTCCTTCCGCATTTCCGCCCGCGATTCCCGCGATATTCTTGCCAATTCCGATTTTGCTTTTATCAAGAGCGGGACCAGTTCGCTCGAGGCGGCTTTGGCCGGCGTCCCTTTCCTGATAACCTATAAAATATCCCCCCTGAGCTGGTTTGTCGGTTCCATGTTGATAAAGAGTTCCATGAAGGGGCTGGTCAATCTGATTGCGAATGAAAAAATAGTTCCCGAGCTGTATCAAAGCGAAGCGAGGCCCGAGACCCTGGCCGGAATCGCGCTTGAATACCTGAATGATTCCGAAAAAAGCGCCGAGATGCGGTCCAAATTGGCGGGGATACGAGAGAGGCTTAGCGTGCGCTGTGCGTCGGAAACAGCGGCGGCGATAGTGAACGGCTATCTCAGAGGATAGAATATGCGTATGAAGACTTCCCTGATTTACAGCCTTGCAATGTTCCTGGTGCTAAGCGGCACTGGATCGGCCGGCCGCTCTCAAACAAAACGGACTTCGGCTTCCCTGCCGGAGTTTGACATCCTGAATTACGACATTGCGGCGGAGTTGACGCCCGATGCCCATGAGATCAAAACCAGATCCATGATCCGGTTTAAAACTGCTGCTTCGACTGACTTTGTTGTTTTTGAACTCAGTGAAAATATTTCTGTTCAGAGGGTCTTGAATGCAGCGGGTACGGAAATTGAATTCGGGCAGGATGAAATCGGGCCCGGATATCTGACGGTTCGCTTCCCAAGAACAATTGACTCCGGAGAGGAAGTGACTCTCGTCATTGAGTGCCAGGGAGGTTTTGATAAAGACCGTTTCAGCCGGATGTATACACGGGATGAAAACAGCGCTTACATTGGAATGGAAGGTACCTACCTTCTGCCCGCCGCCAAGTGGATCCCGATCGGGAAGCTCTTCGCGGACAGGGCGACGGGAACGCTTGAGGTTACCGTCCCTCTCGGAATGACCGTCATCGGGCCTGGGACGCAGCTTCCCGTAGTGACAAAGGGGATTGTCGAAAAGTTTATCTGGAAGGCCTCGACGCCGATTCTCCCCGGCTCCTTTGTTGCGGGACAGTATTTCCAGAAGAGAATTCAAAGCGGCCGCTTCCGGATCGAATGCTTTGCAAAAGAACCGGCGATGGGATCGATGGAAAAAAGCGCGGAGACGGTCGCCAGGATTCTGGAATATTACACGCAGGCTTATGGAGAGGCTTCTTCGGGCGATACTTTCCGCCTCGTGGAAGTGGACGATTTACTGGTGCGGCAGCACGGCATGCTGGGAACGATCTTCATCACACGCCGCGAACTTGCTCAATCTAACCCCCCGATTCGGGAACTGGCGCGTCGCGTCGCTTCGCAATGGTGGCAGGAGACGGTCGGCGTTCAAAAAGCCGAAGATCTCTGGCTCGAGGACGGCATGGCCTATTATGCTGCGGCGCAATATCTCGCCGCCGCGAGGGGGGCCGGCGCCTTGAAAGAGGAAATCGATAACTTGGCGGTTCTAGCGCTGAAATTCGAAAGCAAAAGCGCAGTCCGCGCAGGATGGGAACTTGGATACCGCTCCGATAAATATGAATCGGTTGTAGCCGGGAAGGGTGCGTGGGTTCTCAATATGTTGCGTGGATTGATGACCGATGCCGGATTCAACGAGATGGTCCGGCAGTATTTCCGGAAATACTCCGGCATCGGCGGCACGACGCCGGCTTTTCAAAAGCTGGCGGAGGCGCAGTTAGGCAAGGAACTGGGATGGTTTTTCACCGAATGGCTTGATTCAACGGGAGTCCCCGAGCTTCGATCTGACTATGTTGTATTCAAAACGGCAAAAGGTTTCCGGGGGTCCGGGTCCGTAAACCAGGATCGGGTCCTCTTCCGAATGCCGGTGCAAATCGCCGTCGTCGGCGGCGGCAGGGAGGAGAGACAAACGATCGACTTGATCGGCAGGTCTGCTTCCTTCGATATTTATACGCTGGTCCAGCCGGAAAAAGTTCTCGTCGACCCGGAAAACAACCTGCTGCGGGACTCAAGAGAACTTCAGACCTCTGTGCAACTGACGCTCGGCGATGACCATAAACAGGCCGGCAATTTCGTGGACGCCATCCGGGCTTACGAAGCCGCTCTCAAACTGAGCCCGCAGCGCTCGCTTGCGCATTTCCGGCTGGCGGAAACATTTTATGAGCAGTTCAATCTGCAATCGGCCGCCAATTCATTCCGGGATGCTTTGAACGGGGATAGGGATCCGAAATGGATTGAGGTGTGGTGCTACATTTATCTCGGAAAGATTTATGACATTTTGGGACAGCGCCAGCGGGCAATGGCAGAATACACAAAAGCCGTCAATACAAAAGATGATACCTTTGGGGCTCAGGCGTAAGCCGCAACATCGATGCCGACTCAGTTTACAAGGGCGCGAACAGTCGTAGGCGAAGAAAAAAACGAATCGAACTGAAACCATTGTCTTCGTGCCGTGCGCCGGAATATTTCCCGGACCAAGGCCGCCTGAACGGAATCTATGACCTCGTGGAATAAACTGGCGCAGAAACTGCGCGTACCCGTCGGCACTATTCTAGGAATTGTGTTTCTCCTGTTAATGCACCCCTCCGCACGATCGCTGTGGATTGGAGGCGCCATTACGCTGCCCGGATGCCTGCTGCGCCTTTGGGCCGCCGGACACATCGAAAAGGGAAGGGTGCTCACGCAATCAGGTCCCTATGCGTACACGCGCTATCCTCTTTATCTCGGCTCCTTTTTCATGGCTCTTGGAATTCTCATTGCCGGGCAAGGCTATTGGTTGCTGCCGGCATTCGCTGTGTTTTTTGTGATTTTCTATTTTCCCGTAATGAAGGCCGAAGAACAGGAATTGCTGGGAGGCTACGGGGAGCGGTTTGTCGAATACGCCGGAAGAGTCCCTTTGTTCATTCCCGCATTTCGAAAGACCCCGGAGCCTTCCTCGGGCTTTCTCTGGTCGCGCGTCCTTCGCAACAGGGAGCACCGGAATATCGCCGGACTGATTGCCGCGGAGATAATTCTGATTCTTCTGTACTTCCTCCGGTAGCCGATAAAATTCCGCTTTCTGTTTTTTGCTGCTCTTTTCGGTAACGTTTTTTTCTGAATGCGTATATTCGGATATTGCAGAGAGCAGAAAACCATGATGCCCCTTTCCAAAGTGTTGATGGCATGTTGCTGTTTGTTGGGAGCGCTCGCGCAGGCGCAGGACACCGGCATCCTTGCCGGCAAGGTGACCGATTCCAACGGGGTCCCCATTCCGGGCGCTGCCGTTAGTGTTTACTCCGGAGCAGACAAAATTGCGGAGACGCTTACGGACTTGGACGGGACTTACAGCTTTAAGGGACTGCAGCCCGGCAACTATACGCTTACGACGGACATCGTCGGATTTATAAAATTCACAACGGGTGAGGTGGACGCCTCGAAGGAATCCAGCCGAAATATCGCCGTAAAACTGGACCCCGTACCGCGCCCGATTGCTTCCAGAACCCCATCCCCCGTATCGGAAAAACGGCAGGAAGCCGGAGAAAGCGCGGTTCTGTCCTTTCAGACGGCTTCCGTCACGGACCTTCCCGGGCTGAGCCAGTTTCAGCAGGATTTTCCACAAGGAAGCGAGCCTGCGGACTCCGCAAGATCCGGTACGGAAAACGTTCTCTTTATCAGCGGCAATACGGCAAGCATGGACGCCGGCAGCCTGAATGATCCGAACTTTCGCGGTCAGATAATGGATGCCGCGCGGATGATGGGGTTTCAAATCCAGGAATTCGGCGCGGCGGGCGGTCCAGGAGGAGCCGGCGAAATGGGAGGATTTCCCGGCGGTGGCGGCCCGGGAGGGGGACCGGGAGGCGGCCCGGGCGGGGCCATGGGTTTCGGCATGGTCGGAAGAGGCGGGCGAGGTGCTTCTTTCAAACAACCCGTCATTGAGGGGACCCTCACCGAGTCGTACAGCAACTCCGCTCTCAACGCCCGCAACTATTCCCTGACAGGCCGGACCTTGGATAAACCGGTTCAGATTCAGAATAACTTCAGCCTCACAGTGGGGGGGACGATTCCATTTCTGAAGACAAAATCCACAAGCCGGACAGGGTCTTTTAGGATGGGTCCTATCAGTCAGCCCGGTTGGAGTTTTACGTACGGCGGAAGTCGCAATCGCAGCGCAACGGATATTCTGACGACGGTGCCTACCGATCTTGAGCGTTCCGGAGATTTTTCCCGGACCTACGTGCAGACATTTGCTGCGGATGCGGCAACCGGACAGCCGACCGTCGTTGTGCGCCCCATACAGCTGTACTCGAATCCCCATGATGCCTCCTCTCGCTTTACCCGGATTTCCGCAATAGACCCGATTGCCGCGCGCCTGCTGGAGTTTATTCCCAGAGCAAATCTTCCTTGCGAAGCCGATGCGCCCTGCGTAAACAACTATGCCCAGGAGCGAAGCCTTCCCACTTCCTCCGATCAGGTGCAGGCGGGTATAACGGGATTGAAAATTTCGTCTAAAGATACAATCGGCATCAATTACAGCATGCGCCGAAGTCGATCGATTGCGACGGCACTGTTTCCCGGTCTGGACACAACGCGCACAAGCTTCGGCCAGAATATCGGAATATCCGGTACGCACACTTTCAAATCGCGGCTTAATTCCAACTGGCGCCTCTCTTTTAATCAAATGCGCAATGAATCCGCAAATGCATTTTCGTATAAACGCGATGTTGAGGGGGAGCTTGGGATAACGGGCGTATCCGCCGATCCGATCAACTGGGGGCCGCCGACAATCAACTTCTCCAATTACGGAAACATATCTCTGGCCGCTCCATCCTTGATGCGGAACCAGACGCTCTCCCCGGCTGCCGGGCCTATGAAAATGGGGGGGAACCACGCTTTTCGGACCGGTTTGGACTTTACTTGGAATCAGCGCAATTCCCGGAGCGACAGCAACGGGCGCGGCACGTTCACGTTTACCGGATATGCCACGATTCTGGCGGATTCTCAGGGGAGCCAGGTTCCCGGAACCGGCAGCGATTTCGCGGACTTTTTGCTGGGTTTGCCCTTTTCAACTTCACGCCGCTTTGTGGATCCCGCCGTCAACCCTTATGGGAACAGCGTTTATCTCAGAAGCCGCAACTTCGATTTCTTTGTCATGGATAACTGGAGAGTCCGCTCGAATCTGACCGTAAATTACGGCGTCCGATACGAATATACCGGACCGTCCTTCGAAAAATATGACCGCATGGTCAGCCTGGATGCCAATTCCGATTTTTCCAAACTGGCGCAGGTGTTCCCCGGTCAGACGGGACCCGTAAGCGGGCGGCGGTATTCCAGGTCCATCGTGAACGCAGACAGAAACAATTTTGCGCCTCGCATCGGGATTGCCTGGAAACCGAAGGCGGGTTCTCCTTTCGTTTTTCGCGCCGGCTACGGCATCAGCTACAATCCGGGGTCGATTGCATCTGCCGCAAACCAGCTGATTAATCAGCCGCCGTTTGCCGTTACGCAAACACTGGCAACCGACCGCCGTAATCCGCTGACTTTGGCTGTCGGCTTCCCGGAGAACCCGGACCTGACGATCCTGAACACGTTTGCCGTGGATCCTGATTATGCGCCCTCCTATGCCCAGCAGTGGACGCTTGATATTCAGACGCAGTTGTCGCGGCTGTATGTCTTGAATGTCTCCTATATGGGGACCAGGGGAAAGGGGTTGGATATTCTGCGGGCCCCGAAAGGGAGCGCCAGTGCATCCAGTTTTCTTTACCTGACCAATAGCGCAAGCTCCATTTATCACGGGCTGAATGTGCAATTTTCCCGAAGGTTTTCTCATGGGTTTAATATGAGAAGTTCCTACACGTTTTCAAAGAGCATCGACAATACGCCGGGCGGCGGCGCAGCGGTCGCCCAGAACGACGCCGATCTCGACGCAGAGCGCGCCCTGAGCAGCCAGGACCAGAGGCACAATTTTCAGACAACTTTCATGTATGAATTGCCCTTTGGTCAGAACCGCGCGTTTTTTGCGGGAGCGTCTTCCGGGATTCAGAATCTGATTTCCGGGTGGACGTTCAACGGCACCTGGACGCTCGCCAGCGGGAATCCCTTAACGGCGCGCTATGCGAGCAGCAGAGGCAATGTTTCGGGGGCGGCGCTGTACAACTCGCTGCGTGCGGATGCGACAGGACTCCCGGTTTCCCTCCCGAGAAGCGCGCGCACCGTGCAGAAGTTTTTCAACACGGCTGCATTTGCAATTCCGGCCGGGCAATACGGCACTGCCGGACGCAACACCATTACCGGGCCGGGCAGCAGCCTGGTGAATGTCTCCATGCGCAAGAGCATCCGCCTCGATGAAAGCAATCGAAGGCTGGACATCAGCTGGCAAATACAGAACCTATTGAATCATCCCAATTGGGCGGGCGTCAGCACAACGGTGAATGCGCTGAATTTCGGACAGGTAACCAGTGTGCGCGCGATGCGGTCGATGACGATGGATCTCAGGATCCGATTTTAAGCGCCGGATGCGCGGTTCTATTGAGGCAAAATCCATGGATCAGGGACAAGCCGGATCTGTTAAGAAACGAAACCTACGGGTGGCGTTGTTCTATAGTTCTGTCTGCGTTCTTTGCGGACTGGCATCGTTTGCCTTTACCACTCAATCGCAGGAGGGGACGGCTGCACGCAAACAGCAGATAAATGTCCCGCAACAAATGCCGGTGTTTTCCGTTGAAGCGGCAATGGTCGTTGTGGATGTGACGGTACGCGATGGGAAAGGCAACTTGGTTGCCGACCTGAAAAAGGAGGATTTCCGCATCTATGAAGACAAGGTTCCGCAGGATATCGTCACTTTTTCTGCCGAGAGGGTGGCAATAGGGCCTGCTTCTTCAAATCCGGATTTTTCATCTCCCGCCTCGGAAAAGGCCCCGACCATCGTCAATCTTGGACTCGATGCAAAAAGTCCCGGCCGGAAAGTGGATCTTGCCGGCAAAAGGCTGATTATTCTTTTCTTTGACTTGAGTTCCTTGAGCGCGGAAAATCTGCAGAATTCCGTCGATGCGGCGCATTCCTTCATCAGCAAACAGACCGGCCCGCAGGATCTTATTGCGCTGGCAACCTACAGCAGCACTCTAAGCCTTGTGCTGGATTTTACGAATGACCGGGAGCTGCTGCTCAATACCCTTCAATCGATAGCCGCGACGGAATCGGGAGAGGGCGGAATGGAGAGCGAGAGCGCGGGCGACAGCTCTTCCGATAACGCGTCTTCCGAAGAGGTATTTGTGCCCGACAGCGTGCAGTTCAATGTCTTCAACACCGATCGACGTCTGTCTGCTTTGGAGACGCTGGCAAAAATGTACCGCGAGTTTCCGGAGCGCAAATCGCTCATTTACTTCTCCGGCGGCGTCCGCACTACGGGCGTGGAAAACAACGCACAGATCCGTTCTACCGTGGACAGCGCCAATCGATCGAACATGTCCATCTACACTGTGGACAGCCAGGGGCTGGTTGCGCTTCCGCCCGGCGGCGATGCTTCCCGTGGAAGCGCGGGTGGGGGTATGTTCGGCGGCTCCGGCATGATGGGCCAGCGGAACAGCCTGCTGGGCTCTCAGGAGACGCTTGTGACTCTGGCCCATGATACCGGCGGCCGCTCCTTTACAGACTCAAACGATCTCACACTGGCAATGAAACAGGTTCAGGCGGATACCAATGTTTATTATGTTCTGGGGTATTTCAGCACGAACCGAAAAGAAGACGGCAAGTATCGCAGGATCCGCGTTGAAGTGAACCGGCCGGGAGCAAAGATCACCCATCGGCCGGGATATTTTGCTTCCAAGGCCTTCGGCCAGATGAGCCAGCAGGAACGCGATTTGCAGCTAACCCAGGCGATGAGTGTAGAAAGGCCCTTCGTCGATGTGCCGCTCATTCTGCAGACGGACTTTTTCCGGAAGGACGAGAACACGGTCTACGTGCCTCTTTCGATAGAAATCCTCGGCGACGGTCTTCATTTCGAAGACAAAGGGGCAAACCGAGAAAGCAAGTTTGAATTTGTCGCCCAGGCCTCCGACGCCAAGGGCCGGGTAACGTGAATCGCGCGCGACTCGGTTGTGGTCCGATTGCCCGCGGAAAAGGCGGAAAAAATTAAATCGGGCGGCATTTTTTATTCAACCGGATTCCAGCTCCGTCCGGGTGAGCACAAGCTGAAATTCCTCGTGCGCGACAACACCACGGGAAAGCTGGGCAGCTTTGAGCAGCCGATCAATGTTCCTTCATATGATCCCAAAAAACTTGCCCTCAGCTCTATTGTGCTGGGAAGCCAATTGACCAGTATTCGGGGAGATTCCGCGTCATCCGTTTCCCGCCGCGGTCCGATGCGTCAATTTCAGCAAATGCCGATGGGTTATGACCCGCTGGTGATAGGTTCCAGGAAGCTGGTGCCGAGCATCGGCAACGTTTTTCTTGCAAAACAGACGGTCTATGTCTATTTCCAGGTCTACGGCGCCGCCGAGGATCGCGAGACAAAAAAGCCCTGCGTCGAAGCCGACCTCATGCTGCTGCGCGACAATACCAAAATCCTGGAAACTCAGCCGCAATACATAGAGGAATGGACGCAGGTCCGAATGGGCCCCGGGTTCGGCCCCGGAAAAATCCAGGGAGGCGGGCCGCCTGGAGGCCTGCGGCCGGATATGGGAGGTCCGGGCGGCATGGGGCCTCCGGGAAGCGAGCCTGGACAAAGGATGGGGCCGCCCGGCATGCCGTTTGCGGAGGAGAGAAAGGGTGAAGTGACGGTAGCCGTTACATTGCCGCTCCGCAATCTTAAGCGCGGAACGTATGCTCTGCAGGTGCATGTTCGGGATGAGGTCGCCAACACCAACCTGTTCCAGCGCGTCCCTCTCGTCATCGAATAGCAGTCCGTCTGCATTCCCGTGCAAGCAGAGGCCGCACGGTGTTGCGTCGTCCGATTGCTTGCAACAAAAGACCCATTAGTGTTTATTTGCATTTTTCCTCGCGTTCTTGGCGTTGCAGCGGTTAAACCGAATTTGCCGCTAAGACGCCGGGAACGCAAAGAAGCGATGCCGTCGCATATCGACATTCGGCTTCCGGCCTGCGTGCCAGAAATGGATGGACGCGGATTGCAAATGCTGGTAGTTTTATCGCTGTATATGTTTATGCTGCATAGGTTTATATGTGCCATCCAAAAAGGCGGCATTGGTGGGATTTGATTTATGAGCGGCGAAGCCATACCGAGGGAGAATAGCGGGCAAGGATCTCTCCTGAACCGCGCCATGGCCTCTTTTGTTGCGCATGCGGCGGGCATTGTTTGGAAAGCCGTGCAGGCGGTCAACACGCGGATCCCCGAGGGCGAACTTCCTCAGCCAAAATGGGCTCCGGGGAAGATCGCAAAGAGTCGGGAACGATCCTCGCCGCCTTTGGGATTTCCGCGGGAAACGGATTCTCTCTGCCCTCGCTGCGTTCCGGAGATTCGGGAGAAGATCGTTCAAGGGCGGCAGGGTTTGGAAATCCTGTTCAAAAACAGCCCCGGCAGTCTTAAGGCACAGCTTGTTGAAGAGAACGGGCGGATCCTGATTCGGAAAAGCTGTGAGAAGCACGGTGCGTTCGAAGACGTTATTTCCACCGACGCCGCATTCACCCGAAGAATCGAAAATCTTTTTTTCGGACGCGATTTCGAGGTCGTGCAGGATGAGAACATTCACAACCACGGCGCCTCGGCCATCCAATACGGCCGAGGGACGGTATTGACGGTCGACCTCACCAATCGATGCAACATGATGTGCACTCCCTGTTTTACCGACGCCAATCAGGTCGGGTATGTGCACGAGCCCAGTTTGGAGGAGATCCAAGGCATACTGGACCGCGCTGTGTCTTTCAAGCCGCGCCGCCAGATCATCATCCTGTTCTCGGGGGGAGAGCCGACGCTGTCGCCGCATTTCCTGGAAGCGGTCGCTTATGCCAAGAAGATCGGTTTCTACCGCATCCTGGCTGCTACCAACGGAATTCGCTTTGCACAGAGCGAAGAATTTACGCGACAGGCTAAAGAAGCGGGACTTTACGGGACCTATCTGCAGTTCGACGGTATTACAAACGAAAAGAACCGGCATCGCGGAGTTCCCAACCTCTTCGATGTCAAAGCCCAGGCTATTGAAAATATGGCCAGGGTCGGCATGAAGACCACTCTGGTCACCACCGTTATCAATACCGTCAACACGGACGCCATCGGCCCGATTGTCGATTTTGCAATTCGCAATGTAGATAAGGTGCAAACCGTTGTTTTCCAGCCCGTCTCCTTCACAGGGCGCGATGAGAACATTGATGACGCGAGCCGGCGCGCGCGGCGCTATACATTGACTCAGCTGGTCGCCGATCTGAAACAGCAGCTTGGGGGCGAGCCCGAGCCGATGCGCGACTGGTTTCCTCTTTCCACCTACAGCGCTTTTACCAGCGTCATGGATATCCTGCAGGGGCCGGCGGCTTCCTGGGGCTGGAGCGCCTGCAACTGCCATCCGGACTGCGGCGTCTTCACTCTGCTCGTAGTGAATCGCCGCACCTGGGAATGGACCCCGCTTTTCCGCTTTTTTGACTACGAGCAATTTATTCGCGATGTGGCCGTTATCACGGACACGGCGCGGGGAAAGCGGCTGACCGAAATACAGCTGGCGCTGGCAATCCTGCGCAATTACCGAGCGGATAAAGCTCCCAGGGGATTTCCCCTGTCGCACCTCTTCCGTCTCTTCAGGCCGGCTTCCGAGAAAGCGGACAGCGACCGGAATGACCGGATGAAAACGCAATCCCAGAGCGATCTGTGGCGCGTGCTTTGCGTCGAAGGAATGTGGTTTCAGGATCTCTGGACCTACGACTTCCGCCGCACGGAAATGTGCGTGATTCCTTATGGCACCCAGGAAGGAGAAATTTCATTCTGCGCCTACAACACAGGCATTGGCTGGAGGCAGATTGTCGAAAGTCGGCATCGGAATGCCACGCTTGCGGACTGGCATAAGACAAAAGGGAAGCACGAAATTTATGCGAATGGGCGGGTCGTGGAACTGCGCACCACCGAACATAACCTGATCCTGCCGGTCCTGAATAATCCCGGGCGAGCGGATTCCGGCCGTCCGGGTGAAACCGAAACGCCGCCTGTCTCGAAGGCGGTGAAGTAGCCGTCCAGTTTTTCAACACGGTTTTGGAACCCGAGCTATGAGTTACACAATTGGACAGATTGCCGCCTTGCTGGGCCTGGAATACCAGGGCGACGGCTCGCGCCTGCTGCAGAAGGTTGCAAAGTGGGATGCGGCCGACGAGACGTCTCTGGTTTTTCTGCAGAACGCCGAAGGCAGGGTTCCGCTTCCCGCCGTTGCGCGTGCCGCCTGTATTCTTGCGCCCAAAGACCTCATTCCGGAGGGGGCCAACGCAATCTTTTCCACGCGGCCGCGGCTTGATTTCGCCAGGGCCGCGGCCTATCTGCACCCCTGGCCCAAGAGCCGGGGCACCCGCGATGCAACGGCCGTTGTCTCGCCGGATGCCTCGATCGAGGACGATGTGGAGCTGGGACCCTTTGTCGTCGTGAACGCGGGCGCGCGGATCGGGAAGGGCAGCATCCTGCACGCGGGTGTCTTTGTGGGAGCCGGATCCCGCATCGGGCAGGAATGCATTCTGTTCCCCGGCGTCGTGCTTTATGCGGATTCCAGAATCGGCGACCGGGTTGTTCTTCACGCCGGTGTTGTCGTCGGCAGCGATGGTTTTGGCTATGCTTTCGACGGGCAGCGACAATGGAAATTCCCGCAGGTGGGCGGGGTCGTCATCGAGGATGATGTCGAAATCGGCGCCAACACCACAATTGACCGGGGATCGCTCGGCACGACTCGGATCGGCGCGGGCAGCAAGTTGGATAATCTTGTGCAGATTGCGCACAATGTTGAGATCGGCAAACATGTGGTGATTGCGTCGCAGACTGGAATTTCGGGCAGCACCGTGATCGAGGACTATGCCGTGATCGGCGGACAGGTCGGCTTTGGCGATCATGCGCGCGTGCAGTCCGGCGCCGTAATTGGATCCAAGGCGGGCGTGCTTCCCGGCAAGATCGTTCGCGGCGGAGACGTTTACTGGGGCGTTCCTGTCCGGCCTCTGCGCGAATACAAACGCCTCAACGCGTATTTCGGGCGCCTCCCGGAGATGAAGGCGGAAATAGATGCGCTTAAAAAAGAAGTGGCGAAGTTAAAAGAAGAGATCGGCATAAAGTAGATCTCGAAAAAACCAATAGGGCTCGTATTTTAGAATGGCCAGGCCGGAGCAAGAAAGAGTCTCAGAGCTGCAATGGCTCAGCCGCTCCATATTGCAGGAAAATTTCCCGGAATTCCGCGATATGGAGGTGGTCGCCGGCTTTTATCCCTACATCGGATTAACACATACGATCCGCCGCAAAGGCGCCGTCTGGATTGTCCGCATCAGCGATCATTGCGCTCACGCTTCCATGCAGGTGCTGGAGGCCATTGTCCGGATTCTGGCCGGCAAAATGAAGCGCCGGCGGCCTCATCAGAAATATCTGCGGACTTATGAAACGTTCCGCGAGGATCCGGCGATAAAGGAAGCCGTGAGGGAGCGCCGCTTAAGCAGGGGGCGGAAGCACATCACCGAAGAAACCGGCCGACACCACTCGCTGCAGGAGCTTTACCGGGCGCTGAACGATTGCTATTTCAATAACCAGATCGAGCTTCGCAGAATAGGGTGGGGATTGCGTCAAAGCAAACTCCGTCTCGGGCACTATGATCCGGTCCACCATTCGATCACCTTGAGCCCTGTGCTGGACCGGCCGGAGGTGCCGCGCTTTGTCGTGCGCTATATTCTGTACCACGAAATGCTGCATGCGGTTTTCGAAAGCACTCCTGCCGGAAGGTGCACGCGGCACCACACGCCTGAATTCCGTCGTGCGGAAAAAGCTTATCCGGACTTTGAGCCGGCAAAAAAATTCTTGCGGGAATTTTGTAACCGATTTCAAACGGCAACGGGATCAAAGACGCCGCACCGGTAAATATGGTATAAAACCGACTTCTCGTTGAGGGTATCGAATCTATGAAATGCTGCCTGTGTGAGCAAAGAAAAGCCAAGCGACACTGTCCGGCAAAGAACACGCTCATCTGTCCGCAGTGTTGTGGGGAAAAACGGGTTCTTGAAATCAGCTGCCCCGAAACCTGTGAGTTCCTGTCGGCTGGACGCGAGCGCGATATTCAGGAGTTCGAGAGGCATATGCGCAATCTGGATCCGGCCGCACGGGAGCGCAGCCGAAGAGTGCTTCTCGAAAACCAGGATACCGTCGCCTACCTGGAATATACAATCGCGCAAGAGCGCCTGCTGTCGCGCGATCTTACAGACAGCGATGTGGCGCAGGCCATCGATGTTCTGCTTGAAACCTACAGGACCGAGGAAAAAGGGGTGCTTTACGAAAAGCAATCCGACTCTCTGCGTGTGGAATCTCTGCGCCGCGAATTGCGGTCGGTCCTTGAATCTCTTCGGAATCCCGAGAGGGAGGCAAACGAGGGGGTCGTGGATCCGCAAAACAAACGCTTGAAGCTGAGTGCGGCCATCGATTGCCTGGAATATATTCGGTCTCTCGTTGCGGCCTTCCGGGAGGATCGGCATGCTGCCGTCCCCTATGTCGATTTCCTGGCCCGTATCACGCCTAGAAAAGAAATGCGCAGCTCCATCATTTTGCCGTAACAGTTCCAGCCGAGGCTCAGAATGTTCAATCGATACAAATGCGACCCGGAAGACCTGATCCGATCAATCCGCAATTTTCGCGGCAAAAGGATCCTGGTTTTAGGAGATTTGATGCTGGATCGTTTTATCTGGGGATCCGTTTCGCGCATCAGCCCGGAAGCTCCGGTTCCCGTGGTCGAGATCCGAAAGGAAAGCACCTGTCTGGGAGGTGCTGCCAATGTTGCCGCCAATATACGCAGTCTGGGCGGAACCCCCATTCCGCTCGGGATTTTGGGCGATGATTTTGAAGGGAACCGCCTTCGAGAGGAATTCCGCCGGCTGGGATCTCCACTCGGCGGACTGATTGTGGAAAAAGGAAGACCGACCAGCATCAAAACACGTATCATTGCCCACCATCAGCAGGTCTGCCGCACGGATCGAGAAGACCGGTCTCCGATTCCTGCATCCCTGCAGTCGCGTGTTGCGGATAGATTCAAAACGGCTCTTCCATCCGTTGATGCCGTGATTGTTTCGGATTACGCCAAAGGCTTAATCACGGCGTCTCTATTGAAACAAATCCTGCCTCTTGCCAAAGCCGCCCGGAAGATCGTCTGTATTGATCCCAAATTGAATGATTTTTCCGTCTACCGGCCGGCGACCATCATTACGCCGAATGCGACGGAGGCCGAGCACGCATCGGGCATCCCAATTTCGGGAACGCGCGATTTGGTTCGCGCGGGAAAGAAGATACTCCGGCAATCCGGGATTGAACACCTGCTGATAACGCGCGGTGAAGAGGGGATGTCGCTCTTTGAGAGCCAATCCAGTGTGACGCATATCCCGACTGTCGCCCAGGAAGTGTTTGATGTAACGGGCGCCGGAGATACCGTTATATCAACCCTTGCTTTGAGTCTTGTATCGGGGCTCTCGATGCTGGCGGCTGCGGTGTTGTCCAACATTGCGGCCGGAATTGTCGTCGGCAAACTCGGGACGGCCTCGGTCGCTCCGGACGAGCTTATGGCCGCTATCCGCAAACTGTAGGCCGAAAGGAATTCCGGGAGGGCGCGGGTCAGGACTCCTCAATTTTGGCTTCGTCAATCAGCATTACGGGTATGTCGTCGCGAATGGGATAAACCCGCCGGCATTTATCACATTTGAGGCCGGTGCCGTCCGGCGTGAGATGGACCTGCTCTTTACACAGGGGGCATGCGAGTATTTCCAGAAGCTCTTTGCTTATTGCCATCGATTTTCTCCTCCCAGCCAGGTATTTCAGGATCTTGTTCTCAGCGCGAATTTGTTTTCA
>CAZLHW010000017.1:0-18442 GCA_964559085.1 uncultured Acidobacteriota bacterium
GGATGCTCTGCATCCTGCAGCCTGGGCTGCTCTGCCGCGCGCCTGCGGCGCTTACGGCGCCGGCAATCGGGTGCGCCGAAACCGATTGCATTGCCGATACCGATAGCGATTCCGGGCGCTGAGGTTAATGATATTGCATTTGGTGAACCTATAGCATAATAGACTGGCGTAGCGTGTATTCTATGGAGTAATCTCATATTCCCCGGCGGAAGAGAATGATGAAGAACCTATCGAGAGTTGTCTGGTCGGAAGGCATGCACCTCGCTCCTCATCATTTCCAGGTGCAAAGCCGTTATTCGGAGGACTCCATACAATTTGCGGTGTCCGCGCTCTGTTTTGAGCCGCACGGTTTCGTCGGCTTCGGCCTGGATGCGGAAGCTCTGCGCAACGGAACGCTGTCGCTTCTTCATGCAAGAGGCATTCTTCAGGACGGAATGCCGTTTCAAATGCCGGATTCCGATCCGCTGCCGGCGCCGCGCAATATTGCGGATCTGTTTCCACCCGCGCGCGATAGGGTCACGGTGCTCCTGGCAATCCCCGACCGCAAGCCGGGCGGAGTGAACTGCGCGCAATCGCCGGAAGAAGCGGGCTGGGTGCGGTACACGGCCGAATCCAGGAATGTGCTGGATGAAACCACCGGTCGGGATGAAAAGCCGGTGACGGTGGGGCGCAAGAATTTTTCGCTGCTTCTCGACATGGAACTGCGGGACGGCGTGCTGGGCCTGCCGCTTGCCGTCATCATGCGGGATGGGTCAGGACACTTCATCTTCGATCCGGAATTCATTCCGCCCTTGACAACCATTGCCGCCAGCGATCGATTGATGCACCTTCTCAAGCGGCTGATCGAAATTCTCGACGACAAGAGCGCCGCTCTTTCCAAAGGCGGCGCCGCCACCGCCAGGACCTGGGCGGAATACTCGACGCGCGATGTCGCACACTTCTGGCTGCTTCATACGGTAAATGCCGCCTTGGCGCCGTTGCGCGAAATGTACCACAGCAGCCATGTGCATCCGGAACGCCTTTATATGCAGATGCTGCGATTGGCAGGCGCGCTGTGCACCTTCGCGATGGATTCCCATCCGCGGGATCTGCCGCTTTACAATCACCGCGACTTGGGCGGATGTTTCGGCGCCCTCGATCGCCATATCCGAACGCACCTCGAAACAGTCGTGCCGACCAATGTGATCTCCATTCCGCTGCGAAAAACGGAGAATTATTTCTTTGAAGGCGACATCAGCGATCAGCGCTGTCTGGATCGAGCCCGATGGATTTTATCCATTCGAAGCGCGACGGGCGAGGTGGAGATCATTTCAAAAACGCCGCAGCTGGTAAAAATCTGCTCAAAGCTTTTTATCCCCAAGCTGGTTGAACGCGCTTTGCCCGGCATGGGGTTGACCCATCTGCCCACACCCCCTTCCTCGATTTCCGCGCAGGTGGATGCGCACTATTTCAGCATCAGCCGCTCCGGGCCCTGTTGGGAGCATATCGTGCAGACACGGCAGGTGGGCGTCTATGTGCCCGGAGAATTGCCGAATCCCGAGCTTGAATTGCTTGTTATCGTCGAATCCTAAGGAGGCTGTGCAATGACCTTCAATTCCGGTTCCGGCCCATCGCTTCGGCGGCAGGAGAACCTTGCCCTGATATTCCAGGAAATACTGGTAGGCGGCGAGCGATTGCGTTCCGGTCGGCAAACCGTGGCCGATCCGGCCCTTTTTCGCCGCCAGTTGATGGATGCCCTCAAAACGGCCGATCAGCAGGCTCGAAATCAGGGTTATAACGCCGAGGATATCAAGCTGGCAATTTTTGCCGTGGTCGCTTTTATGGATGAATCGGTGCTGAACTTGCGCCTTCCGGTTTTCGCGGATTGGCCGCGGCGGCCGCTGCAGGAAGAGCTTTTCGGGCATCATATCGCCGGCGAAATCTTTTTCAAAAATCTGCAGGAACTTCTGGGAAAGAGCGATTCCCAGGATCTGGCCGATCTTCTCGAAGTGTATCTTCTCTGCCTGCTGCTGGGGTTTGCCGGCCGTTACAGCCTGGGGGACCGCGGGGAGCTGCGGGCGATCACGGGAGCCGTCGAAGATAAGATCCGGAGGATTCGCGGCGGCGCTGCGCCGCTGTCTCCTTGCTGGGAGCTTCCGACCGAAGCGCCTCAAAAGCCGGCAACGGATCCGCTTGTAAAAAAAATCGGGGTTGCAGCGGCAGCCTGCTTCGGGCTGGCCCTGGTGCTTTTTGTCGTTTACAAAATGATTCTCGGATCGGGCCTCACGGAGCTCGTGGGAGGCCTCTAGGGAGATACGGCCATGACTATCTACTGGGGAGCGGGCGCTGCGCTGGTCGGATATCTTATATTGGCCTGGATTGTGGGAAGCGCCCTGCATCTGGACGCATCGCGATTCTATCTTCTTTTTTCCATTCTTGCGGTTTTGGGCATCAGCGCGACGGGCGTTTTTCTCTGGTTCTGGAAGAGAAACCGTGGAAAGAGCGCGCCGGGCGCCGGACCGGTTGAAAAGGACGACGAAATCGACGCCCTCGTGCGCGAAGCCGAAAACCGCCTGGCTTCATCAAACCTGGCTAAAGGCGCGAAACTTGCCAATCTTCCGATGGTGTTTGTTGTAGGCGATGCCGGTTCCACTAAGACCAGCACGATTCTTCACTCGGGACTGGATCCGGAACTTCTTGCGGGCAGCGTGTACCAGGATACGACCGTCCTCCCGACGAGACTGGCAAATATCTGGTTTGCGCGCGGAACTATTTTTGTGGAAGCCGGAGGCAGGCTTCTGACCGAGCCGCAGCGCTGGGTGCGGCTGCTGCAGCGTCTGCGGCCCGGCAGGCTTCAGTCGGCGGTTCGCGGAGAGCAGGCGCCGCGTGCGGCCCTCGTCTGCCTGGATGCCGAAACGTTTGTGCGCCCGAACGCCGCGGACGCCCTCACGGTCGCATCCAGGAATATGCAGCAGCGCCTCGCCGAATTGTCGCAGGAATTCGGAATCCGTTTTCCCGTTTATGTGCTGTTTACAAAAATGAACCGTCTTGCTTTCTTTGAGGATTTTGTGCGCAACCTGACGAGCGATGAAGTCGGCCAGGTTCTGGGCGCAACCCTGCCGATGCGGCCGCAGAGTGCGACGGGCGTTTATGCAGAGGATGAAAACAAGCGGCTCGGCGCGGCTTTCGATGCGCTCTTCCATTCGCTGGCGGATCATCGGCTTGCCTTGCTGCCGCGCGAAAACGACGCGCAGAAAATTCCCGGCGCCTATGAGTTTCCCCGCGAATTCCGCAAGCTGCGCAACAGCATAATCCAGTTTCTAGTCGATCTCTGCCGGCCGAGCCAGCTGCGTACCAGCCCGTTTCTGAGAGGTTTTTATTTCTCAGGCGTGCGGCCCATCCTCGTCCAGGAAGCGCCCGTGGCCTCGCCGCGATTGTCTGCGGCACAGAAGACCGGCATGGAAACGGCTGCCAGCGCGACCGGCTTTTTCCACGCGGGCGCGGTTCCCGCCGCGCCGTCTCCCGCCGCCCCGGCGGGAACGCGAAAGGTTCCGCAATGGCTCTTTCTGAGCCGGCTTTTTGCGGGCGTGATTCTGCAGGACAAGGCGGCTCTCGGAGCAAGCGGTAGCAGCACCAGGACGAGCATGCTGCAGAGGCTTCTTCTCGCGTCTGCCTGCGTGCTGTGCCTGATGATGTCCGTCGCATTCACGGTTTCCTTCCTGGGGAACCGCGCGCTCAAGAGCGAAGTTCTGGAGGCGGCGCGCGGCATTCCGGCAGCCGAAGCGGCCGGAATGAACCTGCCGACGGCCGATGCATTGCAAAAGCTGGAAACGCTCCGGCAGTCTCTGGCCAAGTTGACGGACTATGAAACGAACGGCGCTCCATTGCGGCTGCGCTGGTTTCTCTACACGGGAGGGGATCTCTATCCGGCGGTGCGGCGGATTTATTACGCGCGTTTCAGCCAACTGCTGTTCCTGCAGACGCAGGCTAAAATGCTGTCGTCGCTGAGAATGGTGTCCGTGCCTCCGGCGCCGACCGAGGATTACGCGGCGACCTACGATACGCTGAAGGCCTATCTCATTACGACCTCCGAGTATAAGCGCAGCTCCAAATGGCTGTCTCCGGTCCTGCTTCGAATATGGGCTTCGGGGCGGCCGGTGGAATCGCTGCTCACTTTGGCGGCGAAGCAATTTGATTTTTACGCCGAAGATCTGCCGCGCGGGAATCCATACTCGGAAAAAAGCGATTTGGCCGCCGTAGACCGCGCGCGTCTGCATCTTTCAAAGTTTTCCGGCAGCGAGCAGATCTATCAATTCATGATCTCCGATGCCTCGCGTCGGGCAAAAAAGATCAATTTCAACGAGCAGTTTCCGGGATCCGCGGACGTGGTGATCAACGGCGTGGATGTTCCGGGTGCGTTTACCAAGGCCGGATGGGCCGCCATGCAGGAAAATCTGGCCAGGGCCGACAAGTTCTTCGGCGGGGAGCGCTGGGTTCTCGGGGATTATGCGGCTGCAAAGCCGAATGCGGCGGGAATCGAGGAAGAACTGCGCAACCGCTATATTGCAGATTACATCGCCAGATGGCGTGAATTCATGAACGGCAGCCGGGTCGTCCGATTCTCGGGATTGAAGGATGCCGCCAAAAAGCTGAATACGCTTTCCGGAGCCCAGACGCCGCTGATGGCTTTGTTCTGGGTGGCTACGCAAAATACTTCCGTGGATTCGCCGAAAGTTGCGGATACGTTCGATTCGGTGCACAAAGTAGTGCCGCCCCCGGCCACAACCGTTCAGTACGTCTGGCCGACAAACCAGGAATACATGGCGGCGCTGGCGGCGCTGCAGACGGCGATCGGCCAGGTTGCCGATACCCCGCCGGCGGCTGTTCCCGATCCGAATCGCGCGCTGCCTGTGCGGCAAAGCGCGGATGCGGCCCGAAATATCGTCAAAAAGATGGGATACACATTTAAGATCGATCCGGAGACGCATCTCGAGATGGTGACAACAAAGCTGCTTGAGGCTCCGATCGAGTATGCGGATGCACTCACCAAAGGAATGGGTGCGGGCGAGATCAATGCAAAAGCCGGCAGGTTCTGTAAATCCTTTGCCGCGATCACGGCCAAGTTCCCATTCAACCCGACAGCGTCGGCGGAAGTTGCGATCCAGGAGCTTAATGCGATGTTCCGGCCGCAAACGGGTTTGCTCTGGACCTTCTACAATGAGTCGCTGCAGCCGTTTTTGCAGAAACAGGGCGCGCAATATGTTGCGAATCCGGGAAGCGGCATTCAGCTGACGCCCGATTTTGTTGCCTTTTTCAACCGCGCCGCCCGCTTTTCGGATGCGCTGTATCCGGGCGGAATCGCCGAACCCATGCTGCGGTATTCGCTGGCGCCGCAACGCTCCGATCAAATCAAGGAAATGAGCGTGACCATCGACGGGCAGACCTCCAAAGGAAACGACGCCAAATCTCATGTCTGGACCGGATCCCCGGCTCACACTGTGCGAATCAGCGCAAAACTTGCCGGCGGCTCGGATTTCGAGTTCCAGGACCGGCAGGGATCCTGGGCGCTGTTCCGTTTCTTTGCGGATGCAGATCGCTGGAGCCAGAGCGGCGACGCCTATTCTCTGGAATGGATCGTGCGCCAAGGCAGAGAAGGGCGCCCGGTGATGGTGGGCGGCAGGGAACTGACCTATCGGTTTGCGGTAAATACGGGTGGCGCAGCGCCCGTCTTCCAGAAGGATTTTCTCATCGGTATGCGGTGCGTTTCCCAGGCCGCGAGGTAATGCCAGGGCTCGGGAATCAGGCGGCTTGGATCCAAATCCCGGCGCCGGCATTCTCTTTCCCAGAGGGAACTCGCTTTGCCCGATTCTTATGATGAAATAAAGTATCCATCCTATGCGATACGGGAAAGCCATCCTGCGGTCGTTTCGGCATTGGCTCGAATCGCCGGGCTCGACCTCCCTCCGGTGGGGCGCTGGCGGGTCCTTGAAATCGGCTGCGGAAACGGATCCAACATCCTACCGCTGGCTTTCAATTATCCGGAGGGGAGCTTTATCGGCATCGATCGCGCCCGGAATCCCGTCAGGACGGGGAAGGCTCTTGCTTCCCGACTGCAGCTTAAGAATATTGAATTGCACGCCGCCGACCTGCTGGACTGGGAACCGCAAGGCGATTTTGATTACATCATCGCGCATGGCGTTTTTTCGTGGGTTCCCCCGAATGTGCGCGAAAAAATTCTCCAAATCTGCGCCTCCGCGCTGAAAGCGCATGGAATAGCCTTTATCAGCTACAACACCTATCCCGGATGCCATATCCGTCGGTATGCGGGCGATTTCCTCCGATTTTACACTCGGGATGCGGTTGACGTCTCGGCGCGAATCGAGAAGGCGCGGGAACTCGCCTGCCGGATGCTGGAAACCCCGGAGGCGGCGGATCCGATACGGCGGGCTTTGCGTAACGAGATGAAGGCGATTCTTGAGAAGGATCCGGCGGTTCTGTACCACGATGATCTATCCGGAATAAACGAGCCCTTTTATCTGATGGATTTTGTGGCACTGGCCGGGCGCCATGACTTGCAATACCTCGGCGATGCGGAACCGCAGCGGGATGCTGCGGGAGACCTCCCGTTGCAGCCGAAGGAGTGGGTAGAAGCCTGTCAGTATGGGGATTTCCTGGCCGGGAGAAGATTTCGCGAAACTCTTCTCTGCCGGCGTTCCCTTTCACTGGACCGCAGGCTCTGCCTGGACCGGTTTCGAGATCTCTTCGCCGCCTCTTGTGCGAATCCGTTGGAACCCGGAAAGGACGGGTCGCAGCAGTTTGATTTTCCGAGGTCGCGCAGCATCACAACAAACAATCCTTTTATCAGACAAACCTTATCCCGTCTCGCAGCTCTGTGGCCGCAATCCATCCGTGTTTCGGAGCTTCCTTCTGAAGGCTTCTCCGAGGGGGAGATAGCGGAAACGCTGATGCAACTGGTGCGAATCGAAGCCGTCGAACTGCGGACGCATCCGCCGGCTATTGCTTCGGCGATAGGGGATCGGCCGAGAGCAAGCGCTCTGGCTAGAGCACAGATAGCGGAGGGATGGCGCAGGATAACGAATCAACGGCACGGAACCGTCGAAATCGGAAACGCTGCCGGCTTCCAGGTCCTTTCTCTCCTGGATGGAAATCGCGACCGGCCGCGCCTGGTAGAGGATCTTGCGGCGTTGGGCATTGACCGCTCTGCGGGATACCGCGACCTTGAGGCCGCGCTCATAGCCCTGCACCGGCTGTGTCTGCTGACTTAACCCCGATTCCGAAGTTGAGCCGACAAATTTGTCGATCCGATTTTCATTCAACGGCTTAGTCTGAAAAAACCTGATTTGTGGAGGTTGAAATATCGATATGCAAATAATTGATTTCATAGAAGATCAAAATGTCCACATTCAAATATGGAATCCGGGCATACGCCCCGGTTTCGGCGATAGGCGCCGGGAGCGTCCTCTCAGATCCCGGCCCGAAAAGATTTTGGAATTTTGAGGTTATAGCGCCGGTTTTGAAATTGGAGCTATAATCAAACGGATGAAAGGAGACCTGATATGCACCGCTTCCTTTTAATGATTCCCTTTCTTATGATGCTGGTACCCTCCGCAGACGCGCAATCGAAACCGCGCGTGGCGGTACTCAACTTTGATTACGGCACGGTGCGGGATGCGAGCGCGGCTTTGTTCGGCACGGATGTGGACATCGGTACGGGCATCAGTGATCTTCTGGTCGAGAAGCTTGTTAAGGGCGGCGTGTTTTCCGTTATCGAAAGGAAAGCGCTGGATGCCGTCCTCAAGGAACAAAATTTTTCTAACAGCGATCGATTCGACAGCAATTCCGCTGCAAAGATCGGCCGCCTCCTGGGCGTGGATGCGATTATTACCGGAAGCATTACTCAATTCGGCCGCGATGACAAAAGCACCAATATCGGGGGGGGCGCCGTCGGCGGCGTGACGCGCCGGTTTGGAATCGGCGGTGTGGGACGGAAAGAATCCAAGGCCGTCGTCTCCGTGACGGCCCGCGTCATCCATACGGATACGGCCGAAATCCTCGGTGTGGCTACAGGGACCGGCGAGTCAAAGCGCTCGGGAGCCACTTTGATCGGTGCGGGCGGCGACTACAATACCGCGGGCGGCGGCGGCATCGACATGAAGAGCAGCAACTTCGCGGGCACAATTCTGGGCGAAGCCGTTGGGCAGGCCGTGGAATCCCTCGCGTCGCAGCTGCAGGCAAGCGCGGCAAAGCTGCCGGCCCGCGCCGTTAAGATTGACGGGCTGGTGGCGGACGCTTCGGGCGGCGAACTTATTCTGAATGTCGGCAGCCGGGCCGGCGTCAAGGTCGGGGACAGGCTTAAAATCACGCGCACGGGCCGCGAAATCAAAGATCCCGCAACGGGCAAAGTCATCCGGCGCGTGGAAGAGTCGCTCGGCGAAGTGGTTATCACGGAAGTGGACGAGCAGTCTGCAGTTGGCAAATATGAAGGAACGACGCCGGTTAAGGTTGGCGATCGCGTCCGAAATTAGGCAGGTGGCTATGAGCTACGAAACCGGAACCAGAGTCGGCGATTATGAAATACTTCAAATCCTGGGCGCGGGAGGAATGGGACGGGTCTACAAGGTGAGAAATGTTCTATCCGACCGCGTGGAGGCGATGAAGGTTCTGCTCCCTGATCTTGAGGGCAATCCGGAACTCGCCGATCGATTCATGCGGGAAATCAAAGTGCAGGCCAGCCTCGATCACCCGAACATTGCGGCCCTGCACACAGCGCTGCGTGTCAACAATCAGCTGCTCATGCTGATGGAATACGTGGAAGGCGTTACGCTTGATAAAGTGATGGAATCCGGTCCTGTTCCGATAGACAAAGCGACCGATTACATCGCCCAGGTGCTTTCCGCCCTTTCTTACGCGCATGCGCGCGGGGTGATTCATCGCGATCTGAAGCCCGGAAACATGATGATTACACCCTCCGGCCAGGTCAAGCTGATGGACTTCGGCATCGCAAAAATGACGGCCGATCGCAAGCTCACGCAAACCGGCAGCACAGTGGGATCGCTGTATTACATGTCTCCCGAGCAGATCAAAGGTTCTCTGGACCTGGACCCGCGTTCCGATCTTTATTCGCTCGGAGTCTCGCTCTACGAGATTGTAACGGGCGCCAGGCCTTTCCAGGGGGACAGCGAATATTCCATTATGGCGGCGCATCTCGAAAAGAATCCGCCGCCGCCGATCCAGATATCGCCAAACCTGCCCTCCGGATTAAATGAAGTCATTCTTCAGGCGCTCGAGAAAGATCCGGCGAGGCGCTTTCAGACGGCGGACGCGTTCCGCACCGCGCTGCTGTATGCCTGCAAAGCCGCGCCGAGCGCTGCTCCGGCGGCCGTGAAGTCTGTGGCGCAGCCCGTTGTGCCTCCGCCGCCGCAAGCCGCGCCGAGTTCGCACCGTTGGCTGTGGATGGGCATCGGGGCGCTCATTGTTGCGGCCGTAC
Source organism: uncultured Acidobacteriota bacterium (assembly GCA_964559085.1). Classification (GTDB taxonomy): domain Bacteria; phylum Acidobacteriota; class UBA6911; order UBA6911; family UBA6911; genus UBA6911. The sequence goes on from CAZLHW010000017.1 coordinate 9,488, forward strand.
TTGTTGCCGTGGCTATGCAGCTGCCGAAGTTCCGGCAGACCGCCGCGGAGACCGTTCCCGCCGGGGAGCCCTCTGCGGTCTCCCAACCGTCTCCCGCGCAGACCGAAACTGGGGCTCCTGCTCAACCTGAAAATGCGGCGGCCCCGGCTCCGGTTTCGAACCTGCAGCAGGATATCCCGCAACCGGCACCCACTGTATCCGCCCCCGTGCGGCCGGCCGGCTCCGGTTCCACCGCCGCACAGACGCGGCCGACGCTTCGTCCCGCGGCCGCAGCGCCTGCCGCAGGATCTCTTCCACCCGCTGTTGCGTATCAGGCATCAACGGAAAGGGCCCCGTCCGCTCCCGTGCAAGCGTCGGCGCCTCCCGCCGCACCCGCGGAGGATCCGCAGATCACACAGCAGTTGAATGAAGTGCGCGAGCAGCTCAATCTTCTCGGCATTCGCATGGATGCGGTGAAGGACAGCCTGAACCGGCTTCGCCGGCAGCAGGCCGCTTCCGGACTCGGGTTGCGGGCGGACATGGCCGGCGCTGCGCAGAGAATGGAATATTTTTACAGCCAGTCCGAGACGGCGCTGAATCGTCGCGATCTTGAAGGCGCGAAGAAGAACCTCAGTCTCGCCGAGGGCGAAGTCTCGAAGCTCGAAAAGTTCCTGGGAATGTAACGTAACGGAGGTCGGAAGCCGGGACAAAAATTTGAGACTGCCGCGGCAGGGGCGGCATTACGACCCCCGGCTCAGGGCATCTCTGGCAAAATGACGCTTCGCTTGACTTATCCCCGCGCGCAAGTCTATAGTGGCGATTTTTCCAAAATGGAGGATTTCTATGCCAGGGCCGTTATCGGGGGTACGTGTTGTCGAAATAACAATGTTCCAGCAGGGACCGGTTGCCGGCGCAAAGCTGGCCGACCTCGGGGCGGATGTCATCAAAGTGGAGCCCAAAGAGGGGGACCCGGCGCGCGGGTTTATGCGCCTCATCGGTGCAACCGTGGGGCTGAAAGGGAACAATTACTATTTTGAAAGCAACAACCGCAACAAGCGCAGCATTGCCATGGACCTTAAGTCCGCCGCCGGCAAGGAGGTGTTTTTTAAGCTGATCGATAAAGCGGATGTGTTCCTGACCAATATGAGCATTGATGCGCCCATAAAGATCGGACTCGGGCCCGATGACCTGATGAAGCGCAATCCGCGCTTGATTTACGGGCACTCCTCCGGGTGGGGACGAAAAGGTCCCGACGCGGGCGCGCTTTCCTTTGACTACACCGGCATTGCCCGTTCCGGCCTGATGATGTGCGCCGGCGAAAAGGGCGCACCTCCGGCGCAGATGCTGCCCGGAATGGGCGATCAGATCGGCGCCCTGATGTTGGCCTGGGCGATCACCGCCGCACTCTACGCGCGTGAAAAAACAGGCAAGGGCCAGTTGGTGGATACCTCGCTGATGGGCAGCATCATTGCACTCACGGGCCTGATCCTCGATGCGCCCGCGATGCTCGGACAGGAATACCCCAGGGAAATCCGGGCGGAAGCGGGCAACCCGATGTACAACCACTATCGATGCCGCGACGACAAATGGCTTGCCGTGGCGCATCTTCAGCCCGACCGCTATTGGCCGATATTCTGCAAGGCAATGGAGCTGGGCGATTTGGAGCAGGATCCCCGATTCAGCACCCTGGAAGCCCGCGGCAAGAATAAAGCAGAACTTATAAAAATTCTGGACGAAAAATTCGCCTCCAAAACGCGCGAGGAATGGCTGGATCAACTGAACAAAGGCGGCTGCATCTGCACTCCTGTGCAATCGCCGATGGAAGTTACCCGCGACCCGCAGGCGCTTGCCAACAATTACATTATTGATGTCGATCACCCGGATTGGGGAAAAACCAGACAAGTCGGCTTCCCCTGGGATTTCAGTGAAACCCCGGCTTCCTGGCGAAGGCCGGCGCCGAAACTCGGCGAGCATACCGACGAAATTTTGCTCGAAGCGGGCTACTCCAAAGAAGACATCGCCCGGCTGAGAGAATCCGGCGCCGTGGCGTAGCATTCTGCAGTGGGCGGTCCGGCAGTCGGCGGAAAAATCCGCCGGCCGCCTACTGCAGACCGACAACTGGAATGATGGTTCCGCCGGAAGGCAGGATGGTTACATCGGCCCGAGGCTGAGTTTCGCAAGCCATTTGAATGGCTTCCTCAAGAGTCGCTGCATACTCGAAATTCATCAGCTGAACTTGCTCTTTCGTCAACCCTTCCGTCATGTGAATCACCCTGTATTGTTCCGACACTTCTTTGAAGGGGACCCCCAGCATAAAAAACGAAATGCCGAAAGGCTTGATGGCGTCGGGGATATTCCCCTCGAGCAGCCTGCGATGATACTCGTTCGCGCTTTTAACCGTCGCCATCTGTTCAATTAACGACATGAGCGGGCCGGCTTGTTTTTCGGCCGCCGCCCAGATTATCGTGCCGCCGGTTTTGACGGCGAGACGGGCGTTGAGCAGAGATTTTGAGGCTTGAACGCCTATCTCCAGAGGGGCTGCGGACGTAATCACAATATCGGCCTGTTTCGGCAGCGCAACGCGGTAAATGGAATCGGCAAATTCCGCTGCTGCCCGGTGTTCCGCGACGGGATCGCCGGCGAAAACGCGGATCACCTGATCCGTCTCGTTGAGCAGGAAATCAACCTTGAAGGCCAGGTTCGCCATTCGGGCAAATTCCACGCTTTCTTCATACCAGGCGTTCCCCTCCAGAACACTGAGCTGGCAGCTCTTATTGCGCAGCCAGCTGTAGTGGTGATCGCCGATCGATCGATACGATGCAACCCCCGGCATGATCATTTTGCAGCCGCCGCTGTATCCGGCATAGGGATGAGGCGTGCACGAACCGACACCCAAAACCAGATCGGCTTCGGCCACAAAGCGGTTAATTTCAACCGGCGTGCCTCTGCGGGTCTTGCCTATAAAAACAATTTCCGGCGATTGGGAGTCATGAATATGAATGCGTCCCCGAAGCCGGCGCATCGATTCGGCCCCGATCTTCAGAGCGATCTGCTCCTGCGTCGGCTGCGGATGGGTTCCGCGCGCACAGATTGCCGTGATGCGGTCGTCTGAAACGCCGGCGCTGTTGAGCCGGTTCAGGATCACGGGAAGGGCGCTGTGCGCGGGCGTGGCCCGCTGCATATCATCGAAGAGCAGCGCCACTTTCATCCCGGGACGGGCAATCTGTTCCAGCTTCGAAGTGCCGATCGGGGCATCGAGCGCACGTTCGACTTCCTGAACGGTGTCTGTTACAAGAGGCGCTTTTGCGCAATCCTGGGAACTGAGCACATTCCAAGCGGAAGGAAGAGAGAAGTGGAGTTTGCTCCCGCTGTAATTCAGGTAATAGTTCATATGTCCCCGCTTTCCATGTTGCCGCATGATTATATCTGAAAACCCGGGAACGTCCCACCTGTTCCCTATTTTCACCCCCTCGCTGCTCGTTAAAAACGGGGAACGGGTGGGAGCTATGCGATTTTTTTGCTATTATCCCTCGGTTCGGGAGCGGATTACGATGTCGGAAATTGCGAGAAAAATTGCAATCATAGGAGCGGGACCCGTCGGCGCGATTCTTTCGGCGCATCTGTGCTCTGCCGGGCACACCGTGATTCTGGTGGAGTCCTGGAAGGAACACAGGGATTGCATAAAGGCCAAGGGTCTGCATATCGTTGGCCGGGAGGATTTGCACGCGCGCCCGGCGCAGCTTCTGGGCTCTGTCGGCGAGCTGGGCGACCCGATCCCGGAATTTGTTTTCATCTGTACTAAGGCGTGCGATATTGGTAATGTGCTGGGGGGAATGAGCGACACAATCAAGCGTTCAAACGCGGTGTTCCTCTCATTTCAGAACGGAATTGACACCGAGCAGGCGGTTGCGGAGCATATCGAACGGCATCGCGTGCTGCGCGGCGTTGTCAGCTATGCCGGCGTGCTGGTCGCCCCCGGGGAGATTCGCGAGAGCTTTTTCACTCCGCCCAATTATCTCGGCTGGCTCGATGAACGCGGCGCCGAGGCCTGCAGAGACGCCGCCGCGCTGGTTTCAGCTTCCGGACTTGCCACGGAAGCGACGGACCAGATCGGCAAATATGTCTGGAGAAAAGCGATCCTGAACAGCTGCACCATGGCCATCGCAGCAATCACCGGCATGAATATGCGGGACATGATCGAGTTTCCGCCGACGGCGCAGCTGGTCGACCTCCTGCTGCAGGAATCCGTGGCAATTGCCGCAGCTTACGGTTTTGATTATGGGCCCGGGTTTATGGAATCAGTGCGGGACTTTAATAGGAAGGCCGGGCCGCATAAGCCCTCCATGCTTGCCGACATTGAGAATCGGCGCAGGACGGAAAACCCCTTTCTCATCCGCCGAATTGCGGAGCGGGCGGAAGAAAAAGGGATCCCGGCGCCGTATCACAGAACGGTGGCGAACCTTATTGACGCGCTTGAAAAGCGCGCCCTTGAGCGCCGCTGATTGCGCCCCCTCCAGTCTTGGAGCCTTCGAGTTGGATAAGATTTCGCTGAAAATTATTAACTTTTGAAAAGAGGAGCCAGGTAGTGAAAACCGAACAACCCAAACCGGTCACATTTAAAAAAATCCAAGCCACGAATAAGATGAAGGAAATCATGGAGCGCCATTTCCGGGAGCTCGATGAAGCCTCCAAAACGAAAAGCCGCAAGATCGCCTGGTGCACCAGCGTCGGTCCCGCGGAATTGCTGCGAGGTATGGGCTTCCTGGTCTTCTACCCGGAAAATCATGGTGCCATGCTGGGGTCCACGCGCATGGCGACCGATCTTATTCCGCTTGCAAATGCCATCGGATACTCCCCGGATATCTGCTCCTATCTGACCGCCGATATCGGCTCTTACCTGAAAGGCGTGAGCCCGATCAGCAAAGCGTATCCCGGAATCGCAGGCCCGCCCCGGCCCGACGTTCTTGTGTACAACACCAATCAATGCAGGGACGTGCACGACTGGTTCAATTATTATGGGCGCGAATTCAACGTTCCCGTCATCGGCGTCCAGACTCACAGAGGCGTGGGCGACATCACCCGGGCCCATATCGATTCCATTTCCGCGCAGATAAAGGCCCTTGTTCCCCAGCTGGAAGCAATCGCGGGGAAGAAACTGGACATGGACGCATTCAAGCACGTGGTCGGCCTGTCGCGCCAGTGCACGGATCTTTGGAAAGAAGTCCTCGAGATCGCATCCAATAAACCCTCTCCGCTCACGTTTTTTGACGGCACGATTCAAATGGGTCCGGCGGTGGTTCTGCGCGGCGAACAGGCGGCCGTGGATTTTTACAAAGAACTGCTTGCGGAACTGAAGCAGCGCGTCAGGGACGGGGTCGGGGCCATCGACGATGAAAAGTACCGCATCTACTGGGATGGGATGCCGGTCTGGGGCAAGCTGCGGGAATTATCCACTCAGTTTGCCGAACTGAACGCGTGCGTCCTTGCTTCGACTTATTGCAGCAGCTGGGTGTTCCCCGCGCTGGATCCGACGGACCCGTTCGACAGCATGGCGCGGGCTTATCTCGAGCTCTTCATTGTTCGCGATGAGAACTACAAGGAAAAGTATTTCGAGGAACAGATCCATCGATACAGTATCGACGGCATGATCTTCCACGATGCCAAGACCTGTCCGAATAATTCAAACAACCGCTACGGTATGACGGAGCGGTTGTCCAAGAAGTTCAATATGCCGACGCTTGTCATCAACGGCGATCTCAACGATCTCCGCTGCTATTCGGAAGAGCAGACCCGCACGAATATTGAGGCATTCATTGAACAGCTAGCGGAGAAAAAAGGCCGGTGAGTCGGGAATTGCTTTTTGGCGGGATCGATATCGGAGCCTCGGCCACCAAAGTCGCGATCCTTAATGAGGAGCGCAGGCTGTTGGCTTCCGATATTCGAAAGACCGGAGTCAGCTTTGAATCTTGCGCGCAAGAGGCTATGGAAGCGGCCCTGGCCTCCTGCGGCCTGAAGTTTGCGGACTTGTCGCGCGTTATTTCCACCGGTTACGGCCGGCACAATGTGAAGTTCGCGCACGGAACGCGCACGGAAATCGCCTGTCATTCCAAAGCGGCGCATTTCGCCTTTCCCAGACCGATTACGGTTGTCGATGTCGGCGGCCAGGATAACAAGATCATTCATCTGGATGCCGAGGGGCGGCGGAATCATTTCAAGATGAACCGCAAATGCGCTGCCGGCACAGGCGCTTTTCTCGAGGAAGTGGCGCAGCGGATGGATGTGCCGCTCGATCAGATGGATCCGCTCGCGCGGCAGGCCTCTCGTATCGTACACATGGGGAGCTACTGCACGGTCTTCACGAAGACGGAAATTCTTGCGCATCTTAGGGCGGGAGAAAAGATTCCGGAAATTGTGGCGGGCCTGGTGGACTCGGTGGCAAAGCGGATTATTGAGATGGATCCGCTGAATGGAGAGGTTGTGATCAGCGGCGGCGTTGTGGATCATATCCCGGTGCTGGCGGAAATGCTTGCCCGGCACCTCGGCCATCCGGTCCATATACTTCCGAATGCTCAGCTCGCCGGCGCTTTTGGCGCCGCCCTGTTTGCTGCGGAAGACTTCCAAAAATAAAAATCCGCGGATTCCTTAAGGCCTGCACGGGGTTAAAATCCGTGGAAATCCAGGGGAATCCGCGGTTCGAGGAATATTAGCAGTACTGTATCTTTTCGAAGCCGAACTTCGCGGCAAAATCCTCCAGCATTTTGATCTCGCCGTCATCAATGGTGACCCCTTCCTCCATCGACTTGGCGCGGCGCTCCATTTCTTTCTCGCCGTGGATATAGATCCTGTCGTGGCCTTCGGCCTTGGCGCTGTTGCGCACGCCTTCAAGGATTTCTTCGACATGCGCCGCAATCTCGGCAGGGTTGCCGAAGAGGTCCGTGCGGAGGGCGCCGAAGAACTGCGCGATGCGCGCGCCGCCGTTTTTCACGAAGGTGTCGCGGCTCCAGGCGCCCATCGACATCCCGGCGCAGAGCAGATCGACGAACAGACCGAGGCCGTAGCCTTTGTGTCCGCCCAGTTCTTCTGTGGCACCGCCCAGGAACAGGTGTCCTCCGGTCTTCTTCTCACGGTATATCTTCTGGAACGCGTGAACATCCGTTGAGTCCTTGCCGTTTTCATCGACGCACCATCCGATCGGCATGGGCTTATTGAGACGTTCATACACTTCCACCTTTCCGTGAGCCGCCGTCGTCGTTGCCATATCCAGAACAAAGGGGACTTTTCCGGAGGAAGGGATTGCAAAGCACATAGGGTTGGTTCCCAGAATGCGGTCCTTGCCGAAAAGCACGACCGAGCAGATTCGCGTGTTGCAGAAAGACATTCCGATGTAGCCCTGGGCTGTCGCCATTTCGCCCCAAAGCGCCGCCATTCCAAAGTGGTTGGAATTGCGTACCGCCGCGAAGCCGGCGCCCGCGGCTTTCGCCTTTTCAAGCGCTTTATTCATGGCAAACTGCGCAACATAGGCGCCGACACCATGATGGCCGTCCACCACGACGGACAGAGGCGTTTCATGAACAATCTCGGGCTCCGCCGCAGGGATGTTGAAGCCGTTCTTGATATTGGATTCGTAAAATTCCAGCCGGCCGACGCCGTGCGAATTGACGCCGCGCGCATCGGCTTCCACCAGCGCCCATGCGGTGACATCCGCCTGTTTTTCCGGATAGCCCATCTTCATGAGGATCTTCTTGGTATAGGCGGTGAGTACATCGTATTTGACTTTAGCTTCTATCATAGTTCTCCTTGATTATTGGCAGATTATTTCAGCTTCGGAAGGGCGCTCGAGCCGTGGGGCATCAGGTAGATCTTCTGGTTGCGGCCACCCTTGCTGAAAGCAATCTCGAGGGCCTCGCCGACCGTTTTGGCTGTCCGGATCGATGTTTTCGCCAGGAGCGCCGGGTCCACATTGCCCACGATAATGATGTTCCATTTTTCCGCTGCGGTGCACATGTAATAGCTCACATACTTCGCAACGGTAAACAGCTTACAAACGTCCCTGTGACGCTCTTCGTTTGAATCGAGCTCCAGGAAAATCCGGTTCGCATCCGGCGGTCCGATTCCCTCGGTGCAATCGCTCAGGATGATGATCCATCCGCCGGGTTTTGTCGCTGCCTGCGTATGGTAAATTCCCTTGCCCGTCTGGCAGACGTCGATGTCTTTTGGATAGCCCCCCTGAGAGGAAATGGTGATATCGGCGAGTTCCTTGATGGGGACTTCGTAAAGCTCATCCACGATATCGCGGCCCACATCGTGTGCCTTCAGGCAGTCGCCGCAGACGGCGCGGGCGATTTTGCCGTCGTAACCCATGATCACATTGAAAATAAAAGAGGGATTTACAATCGCGGCCACTTCGAGCATGTCCAGGTGAATCGGATTGTCCTTGATGTTTCCGCTTGCCACCTCGGGCCGCTGCCGCCCCAGCTCGTCCATCGTCATCAGGTGGTTTTTCTGAATGGACTCAATGGAGGAGATTCCCGGCAGGATGGACTTTTTGCCGCCCGCCCAGCCAACCCACGGGTGATAGGTGCAGCAGCCCGTCAGCACCAGATGATCCGCTTCAGCCGCTATCTTGTTAATGATGACGGGAGTTCCGCGGCTCGTCGTCCCCAGCCGGACAAGGTTGCTTTTGTCATTGCAGTCGTGATCGATAACCCGGAATCGGTCCACCAGTGCGGGACCGAGAAGCTTTTCATGCTCTTCCGGCGTGTGCTTGCGGTGGTAGCCGAGAGCGCACAGGAACCGGATGTCCTTGTCCTGGACACCGGCTTCGTTCAGCTCCTTCACTACATAAGGCAGGTATACCCCCATCCGTTGCCAGGCGCGGGTTATATCGGAGATGACAATACAGACCGTGTTTCCGGGCTTGGCAATCTCCTTCAGCCGCGGCGTGCCGATGGGATGAGCCAGCGCATCCAGAATCAC
>CAZLHW010000018.1:0-11468 GCA_964559085.1 uncultured Acidobacteriota bacterium
CCTCAAAGCCTGGAAAACCGGGCCCGGTTTATTGTCGAAATCCTGCAGGAGATGAAGAGACGTTTGGGGAAAGACTTCCCGATCGGTGTCCACTATAATGCCGCGGAATACGGCATCGACGACGGAATTACTCCCGAAGAGGGTCGGGAATTCGGGCGAATCTTCGAAGCTGCCGGCGCCGACAATCTTCATCCCAAAGCCGATGGATTGGGCCCGATCTATAAATTGATGAACTGGCCGGATACGGTCTGTTATCCGGAGATTCCGGTTCCTTTGCCGGAAGGCCTTGATGGAAGCGGAAGCGGGACTGGATTTTGGGTGCCCCTGGTCGCATCCGTCAAGAAGGCCGTTTCCATACCTGTGATTGCCACCGGCGGCATCCATGCTGAACTGGCGGAGGAAATCCTGCGACAGGGCAAAGCGGATTTTATCGGCATGACCCGGCGCCTGTTAGCCGATCCCGATCTTCCCAATAAGGCTGCGGCGGGAAGACTGGAGGATATTGCTCCGTGCACCCGCTGCCTGTCCTGCCTCGACAGAATACATTCCCACCCGATTCCGGGAAGATCCTGTTGCCGCGTTAATGCTGCCCTGACAAGAGAACGGGAATACGAGATCAGGCCGGCGGTAAAAAAGAAAAAAGTGATGGTAGTCGGCGGCGGACCCGCGGGAATGGAAGCGGCGCGCGTGGCGGCTTTAAGAGGACACGAAGTAGTCCTGTATGAGAAGGAATCTCAACTGGGCGGCTCCATGCCCGTAGCGGCCACGATCAAAGGGCTTGAGATTGAAGACCTTCCGGCTCTGGTTCGCTATCTGCAAACCCAAATAACCAAGCTGGGCGTCAAGATCAATCTCGGCAAAGAGGTTAACAGGATGCTGGTTGAGCAGGTTAAGCCGGATGTGCTTATTGTCGCTACCGGAGGGCTCTACGCTATTCCGAACATACCCGGAATCGATTCGCGCAAAGTGATCCGGCCTGCAGACCTGAACCGCAAGCTGAAAAATTATTTGAGATTCGCAGGACCGGGACTGCTTTCATGGGCCACGAAATTCTGGATGCCCATCGGGAAAAATGTGGTCGTTATCGGCGGCGCCATCCAAGCCCTCCAGCTCGCCGCGTTTCTGATAAAGCGCGGCAGGAACGTCACCGTCGTGGACGCAGCCGAGCAAATGGGCGACGGGCTGGTTGAGTTCTATAAGTTGCGCCTGTTTTGGTGGCTGGAGCAAAAGGGAGTGCCTTTGTTATCCGGCGTCCGGTTCGAGGAGATAACGGATAAAGGACTGGCGATTATTACCCGGGAAGGAGAGAAAAAAATCCTTGCGGCCGATACCATCTTGCCTGCATTGCCTATGGTGCCGGACAGGGAGTTCGCCAAAACCCTTGAGGGAGCAGCGCCGGAGATCTATTCAATAGGCGACTGCGGCAACTCTTCTCTTATAATCGATGCAATTGGAGACGGCTCCCGTGTCGGTCGCGCCATATAGGAGCTGTAATGGGATATTTCCTGGAAAAAACACTTCAATAATGGAGAGGCGGATATGAACCGTGAAGAATTCGATGTTTACCTGCAAAAGTTCAACAGCAGAGATTATAAGGGATTTCTGGATTATTTCGCGGACAGCTTCGAAATGGTGCATGTCGGGGGGTCGCTTAAATCGCGGGAAGCCGTAATGAAGTTCTATAATTTCCTTCCTGCATACATAAAAGAAACCGTCATTGTGGACCGGTTTGTTTCGGATGAACACACCGTCGCGATTGAAGCCAGAGTGCAGATTCAGGGAGTGAAGGAGCTATCCGCTGAGGCCGTAGCGGCCTCGGACTACCCAAAGCTCAAGCCGCTTGCCGTCGGTGAGATTGCCGTGATTCCGCAGTTTATTCACTATCATCTGGAGAACGGCAAATTTGTGAAAGTCGTCTGCGCGGAGCTTTAGCCCGACTTTGACAACCGGGGGGCAGGGATCCTGTAAATTATTAAAAACATTAGAAAGGGCTCGCAAAAGTCTTCACTACACATTCATCCCTAATGCGGCCTTTTCCGGCTTCTTATCAAGCAGTTCAGGCCCTGGTTGCGGGTGCGGTTTGAGATTCAATTGGAGCCGGAGGCCGCGCGCGAAAAGGACGCGGACACTCCGCGCTCATTCGCATTCCCGCAACCTGTAATCCAGGCGACAACGCCGGTTGGCGGCCGGAATCGCGGCCCAATGAAGAGGAATAGGAGAAGCCATCCGAGTAGATCGGATGCAGGATTTGTAAACCCTGGTTTACACAATGGGGCCGGCCATTATTAAACCCGAGGAATTTAAAGTCAGCAAAAAGCTCATGCGCGGACACAGGAAAGCGATGGAGTGGGTTTCGATAAGCAAGGGAGCTGCTCATTTCTTCCGCTATCGGAACGCCTTGCACTCGCAGGCGTAGAATGACGAATCGCGGAAGACAAATCACGGCGGCATCTTTAATGTCTTGGGAATGTTGCATTCGCCGGGCGCTTAAGCAAGAATAGGGTTGCCTGGTTCGCCTTTCAAAACAACCAAGGATACTCAGATAAAGGGCTTATACACTCAACCCCCATGAGTTATGGAGTTCTCCTGCAATCCGTTTGCTGTCTTTGGATGGCGTCCGAAATCGCACTGATTGTCTTTCGGCGAGCCAAGGCCTCCAGCAGCGTTCGTGACGCCTCCTCCGTGAAATGGCTGAACGCTGCCATTTATGGCTCTCTTGCTCTCTCTCTGACGCTTGCGTTCTCCGGATACGGATTTGTTGGTTTTCATCGACGATTGCTGGCATGGGCCGGGCTCATTCTCATCATCAGCGGCATTTTTATTCGATGGTGGGCCATCTTCACGCTCAGGCGTCTCTTTACAGTGAATGTAGCCATTCATGCGCATCAGCGTATTGTGAAAACCGGCATCTATCGATACATTCGCCATCCGGCATATTCCGGGGCGCTCCTGTCGTTTCTTGGTTTGGCAGTATCCATGTCAAACTGGATAATACTCTCTTTTATTGCTTTCCCGATCGCCGGGGCGTTCGCCTACCGCATGAGAGTTGAAGAGCGAGCCCTGCTTGACGCCTTCGGTGCGGAATATGAACACTATATTCGCAATACCAAGCGGCTTGTCCCTTGGGTTTATTGATAATGTGTCCCTAACACCCTAACCCGTATGCTTCGATGAAGGCGACGATGCCTGCCGTCGCGCAAACAGATGAAATCTGCGGCGCTTGACTGAAAAATACTTGGTCGGGAACCCATGACCAGTGACATCAATTCAAACCGGCGAAGACAACTGTTGCTGCAACTTGGCGCCGTTTTGCTTGCGTGGGCATTTATTGCGGGTCTTGGGTGGAGCAACGACGGTTTGTGGTTTCAGGGAGACGCTCCACGCCACGCTGCAAACAGCCTATTCTTGAAGGAATTCCTGCTCAGCGGATCCCTGGATCCCAAGGATTTTGCTCTCCGTTACTATGCGCGGTATCCGGTCATCAGCCCCGCGAATTATCCGCCGCTTTTTTACGTGCTTGCAGGGGCGCTTTACGCAGCCTTCCATCCGTCCCCCTACGCCGCTAAAGTTTTGGTGTTGCTTTTTGCGCTGCTTGCGGCGTGCTATATGCTGGCGTGGCTCAGGCGCTGGATCGACGAAAGAGCAGGATGGGCGGCGGCGTTGCTCCTGCTGACGCCCGGCTTCGTCCTTTGGTCCAACGCCGTCATGCTGAATGTGCCGGCCGCCGCCCTTTCATTGGCGGCGCTCTATCACGCCAAGCGGTGGATGGAGGTGCCGCCCGGGCCTGCGGCAAGACGCCAGTTGTATGCATCGGCGGCATTTTCGGTCGCTGCCGCGCTGACTCACTTCATTGCAGGCTTCCTGGTTTTTATGATTCTCGCCTGGATCGTGTTTCTGCGTCGGTGGGATAAAGTGCGTGACTTTCGGACCCTGCTATCCGCGCTGATATCGGGGATGCTTCTGCTGCCGTTTTATTATGTTGCTCAAAAGTGGGCGCCCATCCATGCAGGCTTTGTTTCCCGAAGCCTGGAAAGCATCGGATCCAAAGCCGGCTGGACTTACTACCCGAAGATATTGCCGGATTTGGCAGGCTTCGTCCCGCTTGCAGTGGGGCTGCTGGGATTCGCGGCTGGAATCGCAAATCGCCGGTGGCGGCGTGAGACCGGGCTGCTGGCGGTACTGTTTCTTGTCAACTATCTCGTTCTTTCCCTCATCCTGGCCAGGGATGGACGCTACGGACTCCTGTTCTGCCTACCCCCCGTCTGCTTTTGTGCCATGGCCGTGCAGGCGGCCGTTGAATGGCTGGGCAGGGTTTTCGTGAGCTTTAGGCGCGCGCCGGGCGCTGCAACGGGAATATTTGCAATGGCGCTATGTGTCGGTCAGGCATGGTTGGCTGCTCGGACATCCATACCGCGGGTTGAGGGGATGCACGATGTTGTGGAGTATATAGAGCGCGTCGCTCCTGCGGAGCCTGTCTTCTATGACGGGTATTATCACAATGTCTTTGCTTTTTACCTGCAGGCCGGCGATCCGGGGTATCAGCGCAGGGTCGCCTTGGGCGCAAAGCTTCTGTATGCGAGCGCCATCAATCCCAGGGATAAGTATCGGTCGTTCGCGGATTCTCGGGAGGATATTGTTCGGCTCCTGCAAACCCGAGGCGGTTTTCGATGGCTTGTCATCGAGCAAAGCAGGCAGTCCAGGAAGATCCCGGCTGCAGTCCTGCTTCGGCAGGCGCTTCAAAGTCCCGGATTCGAGTTTGTCCGTTCCTTCCCGTTATCCGGGCCGGGTTTGGATCGCATCGATGTCAACAGCTTCGTATTGGATATGGAGCCGGTCGATGAAGTGGATCTCCCGTTCCCCAATCTGGGGAAAGACGCTCGATTCAAGGTCCGCCCGATAGAACGGTAAAGCAACGGCGGCATTCTCCAGGAGCGTGTCCGGCATCCGGGTTTTTGAAACCCGCAACTTCAGCGCGGTAGTGCTATCAGCGGCTTCTTTCGCGAAGATACCGGTCGATGGCACGCGCGGCCATGCGTCCGTCCGCGATGGCGCGCACCACAAGCGACTGGCCGCGGTGCATGTCTCCGGCCGTAAAAACAGCAGCCGCGGAAGACATGTGGGCGGCATCGGCGGCAACATTGCCGCGGCTGTCGAGGCGGACCTGCAATTGCTCCAGCAGACCGGATTGGGTCGGGCCCGTGAAGCCCATGGCTATCAGTACCAGATCTACATCAAGCGCAAACTCCGTTCCCGGAATCGGCTCGAAATCGGGCGGCGGGCCGACGCGTACGGCGTGCAGGCCGGTCACATAGCCGTTTTCGTCGCCGACAAAGCGTGTGGTTGCCACGGACCATTCCCGTATACCCCCCTCTTCATGAGAACTTTCGGTGCGCAGCATGCGCGGCCAGAGCGGCCAGGGTGTATCCGATGCGCGTTCGGCCGGCGGAGCCGGGAGGATCTCGAGCTGGTGCACGGACAACGCCCGCTGCCGCAGAGAGGTGCCGAGGCAGTCGGCGCCGGTATCTCCGCCGCCGATAATGACAACGCGTTTTCCCGTCGCGACGATCGCGTCCCTGGAATCCACGGAGTCCCCGGCGCAGCGATGGTTCTGCTGCGCGAGGAATTCCATGGCAAAGTGAATCCCCTTCAGTTCGCGTCCGGGGACTTTCAGATCGCGGGGTTGCTCGGCGCCCCCCGCCAGAAGAACGGCGTCGAATTTACGCAATGCGGAAACGGGTACATCGACCCCCACATGAGCCCGGCACCGAAACTCAATCCCTTCACGCTGCAGCTGATCGATCCTGCGATCCAGAATATGCTTTTCCAGTTTGAAGTCGGGAATACCGTAGCGCAGCAGGCCGCCGATCCGGTCTGCTTTCTCGAATACAGTGACTTTGTGGCCGGCTCGATTCAGCTGCTGGGCGGCCGCAAGTCCGGCCGGTCCGGATCCGATCACGGCGATCCGTTTCCCGGTCCGATAGTCGGGCGGCGCCGGCTGGATCCAGCCTTCATGAAAAGCGCGTTCCACAATGTGCAGTTCTATGGCCTTGATGCTGACCGGCTGTTCGTTGATTCCGAGCACACAGGCGGTTTCGCAGGGAGCGGGGCAGACGAGGCCGGTGAATTCCGGGAAATTATTGGTGGCGTGCAGGGCGCGCGCCGCTTCGTGCCAGCGCCCGTGGTAGACGAGATCGTTCCAGTCCGGAATGTTGTTGTTCAGCGGGCAGCCCCAATTGCAGAAGGGGACGCCGCAGTCCATACAGCGGGCGCCCTGGATCTGCAGCTGCTCTTCAGGGAGCGGCAGGTAGACGGAAAAGAAATCCCGACAGCGCTCTTCCACGGGGCGCCGTTCCGGCGTCTGCCGCTTGTATTCCAGAAATCCTGTTGCTTTGCCCATTAGATATCCACTCCAGCTTCAGAGTCGGCTTGTGCGACCGCGATTCCGCCCGCGACCATTTGCCGGTTGCGCAGCCCGCCTCCGGCGGCCGCTGCAAGCGGCGCCCGAAGAAGCGGGATTCCCAGAGCCCGCTTATACTCCTGCGGGAAAACTTTGATAAATTTCGGCAGCTGCGCGTCCCAGTCGGCAAGAAGGCGCGCCGCGCGGGGGCTTCCTGTAAATTCAAGATGCCGCTGGATCAGATTCTTCAGCAGGGAGACGTCTTCCGGGTCCGAGACCGGCTCCAGATCGACTCCCGAGCGGTTGCAGCGCGTCGAGGCAAACAGGCCGTTTTCATCCCATACATAGGCAATGCCGCCCGTCATGCCGGCTGCAAAGTTCCGACCTGTATCGCCAAGTACGACCACGGTCCCCTTTGTCATATACTCGCAGCCGTGATCGCCCACCCCCTCGACAACGGCCGTGGCGCCGGAGTTGCGCACCGCAAACCGTTCGCCCGCAATGCCGCTGAAAAAGGCCTGGCCTCCGGTAGCGCCGTAAAGCACGGTGTTTCCTACAATGATATTTTCTTCGGGAGTCAGGTTTGAGTCCTTTGGCGGATACACAATGATCTTTCCGCCGGATAGCCCTTTGCCCGTGTAATCATTCGCATCCCCTTCAAGCATCAGCGTGATTCCCGGGGCGAGAAAGGCGCCGAAGCTCTGTCCGGCGGATCCGGTGAACCGGAAACGCACCGTATCTTCGGGCAGCCCTGCGGAACCGTAACGTCGCGACACTTCGCCGCTCAACATGGCCCCGACCGTGCGATGCACATTTCGGATCGGGAGCGTCGCCTCGACGGATTTGCCGGCTTCAAGAGCCGGGCCGGCATGACGGATCAGCGTGTAATCCAGCGCCTGGTCAAGGCCGTGGTCCTGCGCGGTCAGGCAGCGGCGGCCCACGCGTCCGGGAACCGCCGGGCTGTAAAGAACCGATGAGAGATCGATTCCTTTGGCCTTCCAGTGTTCTGAGAAATCGGCGACATCCAGCATATCCACACGGCCGATCATTTCGTCCATCGTCGCAAAACCCATCGCGGCCATAAGTTCGCGGACTTCCTCCGCGATAAAGAAGAAGAAGCGGATCAGATGCTCCGGGCGGCCTTGAAATTTGCCGCGCAAGCGCGGATCCTGCGTGGCAATGCCGACGGGGCATGTGTTCATGTGGCATTTGCGCGCCATGACGCAGCCGAGGGCGATCAAAGGCGCCGTGGAAAAGCCGAATTCTTCGGCGCCGAGCAATGCAGCGATAACCACATCGCGCCCGGTTTGCAGCTTTCCATCCGTCTGCAGCCGGACGCGGCTGCGCAGATCGTTAAGCACAAGCACCTGCTGCGTCTCGGACAGGCCGAGTTCCCAGGGAGTGCCCGAGTGCTGGATGGATGTCAGCGGGGACGCTCCGGTGCCGCCGTCATGCCCGCTGATCAGGATGACGTCGGCGTGCGCCTTGGCGACTCCGGCGGCAACGACGCCCACGCCGACTTCGGCCACCAGCTTCACGGAAATCCGGGCCCGGGGATTCACATTTTTCAGATCGTAAATCAGCTGCGCCAGATCTTCGATCGAGTAAATGTCGTGGTGCGGCGGAGGCGAGATCAGGGGCACCCCCGGCGTCGAGTGCCGGACGCGCGCGATGACGGCGTCCACTTTATGGCCGGGAAGCTGGCCGCCCTCTCCGGGTTTGGCTCCCTGCGATATTTTGATCTGCAGCTCATCCGCGTTGACGAGGTAATGGGCGGTTACGCCAAAGCGTCCGGAAGCCACCTGCTTGATGGCGCTCCGGCGGAGGTCGCCGTTTGCGTCGGGGCGGAAGCGCTCCTCCTCCTCGCCCCCTTCCCCCGTATTGGACCGGGCCCCGATGCGATTCATGGCGATTGCCAGCGTTTCATGCACTTCTCTGCTGATGGAGCCGAACGACATCGCTCCGGTCGCGAACCGCTTCACAATTTCGCTCGCCGGCTCGACCTGGTCGAGACTCAGCGGATGCGCGGCCTTGCGCAGCTTCAGAAGTCCCCGCAATGTGCACAGGCGGCTGCTCTGGTTGTTGATCAGTTCGGCGTATTCGCGGTAGATTCCGGCGTCTTCCTCGCGCACCGCGCGCTGCAGCAACCGGATGGTGTCCGGATTGAACAGGTGATATTCGCCTTGGGCGCGATAATGATAGCGGCCCCCTATCTCCAGCGTTGTTTCGGTGTCTGTGAGCGGGCTGAAGGCGCCGTCGTGACGCGCCTTCGCTTCCTGCGCAATCACGTTCAGGCCGACGCCCTCGATGCGGGAGGAGGTGCCTGTGAAATATTTATCGACCAGCGATTTGTTCAGCCCGATCGCTTCAAAGGCCTGGGCCCCCTGGTAGCTCTGGAGCGTGGAGATCCCCATCTTGGAGAGGACCTTTAGCAGTCCCTTATTGACGGCCTTTTTATAATTCTCGATCGCGCCCGGAAGCGTGACCTTTTCCGCCAGAAGGCCGCGCCTATGCATGTCTTCAATGGTTTCGATCGCCAGATAGGGATTGATGGCACTGGCGCCGTATCCCAGGAGCAGGGCGAAGTGCATCACCTCGCGCGGTTCGCCCGATTCCACGATCAGGGCCACCTGGGTTCGTGTTTTCTCGCGAATCAGGTGATTATGGACCGCCGTCAGCGCCAGCAGGCTTGGGATCGGGGCGTACTCTTTTTCAATGCCGCGGTCCGACAGAATCAGCAGCGTGTAGCCGGACTTGATGGCCAGCGAAGCGCGGCGGCACAACTCGTCCAGCGCGCGCTCGAGCTCTCTTTCCCCTCCATCGACGCGGAAGAAAATGGGGAGCGTGGTAGCGAGAAAATCTCGCCAGGAGACGCGGCGCAGCTTTTCAAAATCGGTGTTGGTCAGTATGGGGTAGTCCAGCTTCAGCGTGTGGCAGTGCTGAGGCGTCTCGTCCAGGAGGTTGCGTTCGCATCCAATAAAGGTTGCGAGCGACATCACACTCTCCTCGCGGATCGGGTCGATGGCCGGGTTCGTGACCTGGGCAAAGAACTGCTTGAAATAGTTGAACAGAAGCTGCGGCTTGTCGGAGAGGCAGGCCAGCGGCGTGTCGATGCCCATGGAGCCTCCCGGCTCCTGTCCCTGGGATGCCATGGGGGCCTGGCTGGCGCTCTGATCCTCGGTGGTATAGCCAAAGGCGCGCTGCCTCTGCGCGATCGATTCAAAATCGGTTGGATGCCATCGCGGCGGATCCGGCAGATCCTTCAGCGTTGCCTGGTTTTCCTTCAGCCAGAGCTCATAGGGTTTGCGTTTCGACAGAGCCTCTTTCGTTTGCTCGTCGGGGATGATGCGCCCGGCCTCCGTATCCACCAGAAACATGCGCCCCGGCTGCAGGCGTCCTTTGTAACGCACGTCTTTCGGATCCAACGGCAGAACTCCGGTCTCCGATGCCAGGATGACTCTATCGTCCTTTGTGACGGCATAACGCGCCGGCCTCAGCCCGTTGCGGTCGAGCGTGGCGCCGATAACGCGGCCGTCGGTAAACGCAATGGCCGCCGGGCCGTCCCAGGGCTCCATCAGCGATGCATGGTATTCATAAAAGGCTCTTTTTTCCCGCGGCATCGCGCCGTCGCCGGTCCATGCTTCAGGGATCAGCATGGCCATGGCATGCGGCAGTTCGCGGCCGGCCATGACGAGCAGTTCCACAACGTTGTCCAACAACGCCGAATCGCTGCCGCCCGGCGTCAGGATCGGAAAGATCTTTTCCATATCCGGCCCGAAGAGCGGAGACTGCAGGGTGGCCTGGCGCGCCTCCATCCAGGCGGTATTCCCGCGCAACGTGTTGATCTCGCCGTTGTGAGAGATATAGCGGAACGGATGCGCCAGCTGCCAGGTCGGGAAAGTGTTGGTGGAGAAACGCTGGTGCACCATGCACAGCGCACTGGTGACTTCCGGATTGGAGAGCTCTTTATAAAACTGCGAGATCTGCGACGCCAACAGCAGTCCTTTATAGACGATGGTCCGCGATGAGAGGGAAGGAATATAGAAAAAGCTCTTGTCGCGAATATCGGACTTCGCCACTTCGGCTTCCATGCGTTTTCGAATCACATACAGCTTGCGCTCCAGCGCCTGCGGGTCCATGCCCGGCCCGCATCCGATAAAAACCTGTTCGATGTAAGGCTGAGAGGCGCGCGCGATGCGTCCGATTGCATCTGCGGCGATCGGGGTGTCTCTCCAGCCGAGCACGCCGAGGCCCTCTTCCCGCACTACTCTTTCGACGATGCCTTCGCATATCAGGCGCTGGTGCCGCTCCACCGGGAGAAAAAGCATGCCGATTCCGTACTCTCCGGGGCGCGGCAGCGTGAAACCGAGGCGCGCGCATTCCCCTTCAAAAAAGGCGTGGGGGATCTGGATTAAGATGCCGGCTCCGTCTCCGGTGACGGGATCGCATCCGCTCGCGCCGCGATGCGACAGATTGAGAAGAATCTCAATCCCTTTCTCAATGATGTCGTGGGATTTTTCCCCCTTGATGCTGGCAATAAAGCCGATGCCGCAGGCATCCCGCTCGTTGCGCGGATCGTATAATCCCTGTCTTTCCGGAACTGCGTATGGATGATTCTGGTTTTTCATGAATGCACGACCTCTCCGCGCAAGATATACTACTCCAGACGCCGATTCAGAAGCCCCATTCCGGATTCCCGCTGTCGGTTTCCTCTGGAATGCGCTGGCGACGGGGAAAGCCGGCACAAATTTCGCGAAATTTTCCAATGCCCGATTCTTGGATTTTACGCCGATTTGCCGCCGACTTTCCCTGTCATAAATCTTCTGCAGCCGTCGGGCCAATTTCAGAACCCCGTCTGCCTTTTCTCTTCTCCCTTTCCCCTTGCAATTGCCGTCCAGCGCGCCTTTGACCGTCAACGGCACGGAACACGCTCCCTGGTCGTGCTCCCGAATTGCATAGCAAGAGGCATGCCACTTCCGGCGAAGGCTGCAGGCCGCCCGGCTAAAATGGGCTGCAAAGCCATTAAAAGCATGTATAAGCGCCGTGTTGCTCCCGGCTTGCCGCCGGGGGT
>CAZLHW010000018.1:11478-14803 GCA_964559085.1 uncultured Acidobacteriota bacterium
GCAATGACATACATTAAAGGAATAAAATTTAAGCCTTTGTACATTCATGGAAACTTGCGGGCGATGCGTTTCGGCTCCGCTTCCGGAGACGCCGGAATTCTCCTTCATTTCGGAAGCTTTCGGTAATTTCCGGCCCGGATTTCCGGTTTCGGAATTGCTTCAGGGTGCAGGCGGATTTGGGTTGCGGGGCCCGTCTCGCGGGGGTGCGAATTGAGTTGTTTTAAATCCTGACAAAAATGTATGGAATAGTGTTGTTTCCGACATAAAGGAAGAAATTCGGGCGGCGGAGGCGGGCCGCCGCCGCCGCGAGTGGAAGGACGGGTTCAGCTTCTTGCCGCAGGCGGAGCGGGGTTTTAACATGGGAGCCATGACTTCTTCCTACACTCCGACAACGGGAATTCCGGAAGTCGATACGGTGATCGGCGGCGTCATTTCCGGCGACAATCTCGTCTGGGAAATCGATTCGGGCGTTGCCGGAGACCATTTCATAGCGCGCTTTGTTACGGCCTGCGAGCAGAGCGGGGTTCCGGTCGTTTACGTCAGTTTCAACCGCTCGCCGCAAACGATAGCGGCCAAGTATGCGCGGCTGATGTCTCCGGGACGTTTTCTGCTTATCGACTGTTTCTCCTCGGGGAAGGGCAACTCCGATGAAATGTTTTTGAAGTTTTTCGACGACCCGGCCCGGAATGCGGTGCACGCGCCGGTTCATATTGCGGATCCTTCGGACCCTTCGCGGCTGGAGCAGGCTCTCATCGAGGCCGGCACGCGCAGCGGCCACGCGGCGAACTATGTCTTCGATTCTCTTACGGGCATGCTCGATCTGTGGGGGGACGAGAACCGCGTTGTGCGCCTTTTCGGGCATCTCTGCCCGAGGCTGTATGATCTTTCGGCCTTGGCCTACTGGCTGATTGAGACAGAGGCGCACAGCGAGACCTTCCTGGCAAAGGTCCGCCACATCACGCAGGTGATCATCGAGGTGTCACTGGCCGGCGGCCAGCGCGCGCTCACAGTGCACAAGGCTGCAGGGCGCAACGCCGCGATCGGCGTGCCGCAGCCTCTGGATCTTGAAGAGGGGGCGTCGGCGCAGGAGGGTGAAACAAAGGGAGTCCGCGGTCTCGACTTGTTGACGCGGCGGGGGGAGGAGCTGCGGCGGACGTATCGCGTCGACAGCATCGTGGGCGGCAGCGCGGCAATCCGGCGCCTGCTGGGACTGGCGGCGACGGCCGCGCGCTCGCGTTCTTCCATATTGATCACGGGAGAGACCGGCACCGGGAAAGAACTGATCGCCAACGTTGTGCACTACAACAGCGACCGCGCCGCGGGTCCGCTTGTTAAGGTAAACTGCGGGGCGCTTCCCGAAACTCTTCTGGAAACCGAGCTGTTCGGGCACGTGAAGGGCGCTTTTACAGGAGCCGTGAGGGATTACGAGGGTCGCTTCCGGACCGCAGACGGCGGGACTCTATTCCTCGATGAAGTCAGCGAGATGAGTCCGCGCCTGCAGGTGAAACTGCTGCGGGTGCTGCAGGAAAGGCAATTCGAGCCGGTAGGGTCCAGCCGCACCATGACGGTGGATGTCCGCATTGTTGCGGCAACCGGACGCGACCTCCGCGCGGAAATCCGGGCGGGCCGGTTTCGCCATGATCTCTTTTACCGGCTGAATGTTATTCCAATCCAGCTTCCTCCCCTGCGAGAACGCCTCGAGGATATACCGCTCCTTGTGGATCACTTCCTCGAAAAATATAACCGCGAAGCGAATCGCAAAGTCACAAAGGTGCCGCGCAAAGTGCTGGATGCGCTGCTTGCCTACTCCTGGCCCGGGAATGTGCGCGAGTTGGAAAACTGCATCGAGCGGGCCGTGGTGTTGAGTCCGGATAATTCCGTTTCGCTGGAACTTCTGCCCGAGGAGATCCGAAACAATCGTCCGGACAGTTTCGCCCATTTTTTGCCGAACTGCGCCGGCGAGCCTGAGGAGGAAATCCGCCAGGCCGTGATTCGTTTCCTTGCCTCGCGAAAAAAAATGAACGGAGCCCGCGACCGCGTGCTCGAAATCGCGGAAGAGGCCCTTCTCCGCTACCTCTTGGATTCGGGCCTGTACAGCCAGCGCGAACTGTCCAAGCTCCTCGGCATGAGCCGGGTTACGCTGCGCAAGAAACTCAGCCAATACCGCCTTTCGTAATCGGCAGTGTGAGCCGCCTTCCGCCTGCGCCGGCCGCGCTCACGCCTGTGCAGGTCCCAAACTCCGGGGCGCCTGCTTGCGGGCGCGGCAAGCGCCGCAAGTGCGCGGGAAAGCGGCCCGGGCTGAGGGATGCGAAGCACCCGAAGGCATGGGTCGCCGGTCAATGGATCCATCAGCCCTGGGGGGGGGCGCCGCCTGCATCGACCTTTCGGGACTTGAATCAATGGCGCCCGCCCCCCAAGGCTCCGGAGCCTTGCTGCGCTCGGCTCTTGCACTTCGGGCGAATCTGCTCCGCGCCTTCCTTACCCATTTATTCTTATAGCCGCAGCGCTGCGGTCGGGGCCCGTCTCGCTTTGTTTGGTCCTGGCTTATTATCTGTGCCAGTGTAAATGAAATGTCCCATCTGACGGCGCGGACAGCCCGATACTATTTGAAAGGAGTCCCTATTAAAGCTGTAACTTACTGATAATATTGACCCGCAAAAATTCCTTTCCCTCTCCGGTTTCTGGCACGTCCTTTGCAGTGAGTCCTTGCGAGTATCACCAAAGGATGAGAGTGATGGCGGCAAGTATCCGATACCGTGGCCTGTGTGAAACCTGCGACCGGGATGCGACATGCACCCTGAAGCGCAGTTCGCGGCTGGAAATAATTCACTGCGAACAATATTCGACTCAGCCGGTGGTGAAAAATAAAAATCCTGTTCCGGCGGCTGTTTCCTCGGCGGAGACGGCGGACCATTGCAAGCCGGCGATCGGTATCGAGCGGAATTGATGGAGAGAATGACAGATCCCAGCGAAATCACGATGTTTGTCTGCGCCAACTGCGCGCGGCAGGGCAGGGCGCTGACGTCATCCTGCCGACTGCGGCCGGTTGTTCCGGATTTCAAGTTGCCGGAGTCTGCAGATCGCGTTCTTTTCCCTGTGCAGGCCGCCTGCAACCCGAGCACATTTTGAAGGCGTTTGAAAAGGGCTCGCGAATGGTGGCCGTGGTCGCCTGCCGGGAGGACAATTGCCACCATGTCGAGGGACGCCGCCGATGTGCGCTTCGCATCGATTATGTTCGATCGATACTGGAGGAGATTGGAGTGGGAGAAGATCGCCTGCTGCTTCTCCACCTTTTCGATGCGGGCCTTGATCTTGTTCATGTCCA
>CAZLHW010000018.1:14813-16951 GCA_964559085.1 uncultured Acidobacteriota bacterium
AGCCGACATCGTCCGGGCGGTTCCGGCCGGCGGTGCCTGATTTCAAATTGCCGGAGCCGGCAGATCGCGTTGTTGTTCCCTGCGCAGGACGCCTGCAACCGGAGCATATATTGAAGGCGTTTGAAAAGGGCGCGCGAATGGTGGCCGTCGTCGCCTGCCGGGAAGACAACTGCCACCATGTCGAGGGAAGCCGCCGCTGTGCGCTTCGCATCGGTTATGTGCGATCGATACTGGAAGAGATTGGGTTGGGGGAAGATCGATTGCTGCTTTTCCATCTCCCGGGCTCGGCAAATGAAGATCTGCAATTGGCTGCCGGAATGGAGACGCCGGCGTTCTTGCAGGGCGACGGTGCGGCCGAGCTGGAGGCGGTTTGCGATTCAATAAAGGAAGCGCTGCGGACTCTTGCTCCGAATCCGCTGAAACTTCCGGCGCAGGAGCCGGCGATTGGGGAGAGGCCTATTACAGGAAATATTCTCCGTGAGGGCGGCGCCCATGAATAAATTTGCAGAAGCATTGGACTCCGGCCGGATGATTCTCACGGCCGCATTTTTCCCGCCGCGCGGATCGGATGCCGAGGCTGTGCGCATGATTTCCGCGATGCTGCCGCAGAACCTGGACGCCGTTGTTGTTGCGGATAACCCCGACTGCGTGCGCGCTTCCGCTTTCTCTGCCGCCTATCAGCTCCATAAGGAAAAGGGTGCCAGCGTGATTCTCTCGATGGGAACAAGGGATCGCAATCGCATCGGGCTCATGAGCGATGCCCTGGGCGCCGCTGCTTTGGGAATTGACGGGATCCTTTGCGTGGCCGGCCATCACCAGTCGCTCGGCGTCTGTCCGCAGGCGGCTTCGGCCAACGACATGGACTCGATCCAGTTCGCCCAGGCCATGAAGAGGCTCATTCTTTACGGAACGGGAATGGACGGAAAGGAGCTGCATCCGAAGCCGGATCTGCAAATCGGCGCTGCCGCGCATCCGTATATGCAGCCGATCGATCTGAATCTGCTGCGGCTTAAGAAGAAAATAACCGTCGGCGCCGACTTTCTTTTGACTCAGGCCGTGTTTGATCTTGAAGGCTTTGGGCAATGGATGGAGGCGGTGCGCGCCGTCGGCCTGGACAAACGAACGGCGATAATCCCGAGCGTATTGCCTCTGACCAGCTTGGAAAAGGCCAGAGCGCTGCAGCGAAGCCAGGCCTATGGCCCTATTGGCGACGAGGTCCTTGCCCGGCTGAGCCGGTCCTCAAATGCCGCCGCCGAAGGCGTGGCGATTGCGGCAGAAGTGGCGTCCCGCCTCAAGTCGATGCCGGGAGTCCGCGGCATCCACATTCTCTGCGGCGGATGCGAGTCGCTTGCGGCGGAAGTCATCAAACAAGCGGGCATCTGATGTGGGTTTTAGCGCACCCGGGCCGCATGAGGGCGGCCGGGGCTGCCGTGATTTTTGGAGAGAGACGCAATGCCTGATCGTTATTCGATCCATACTGTGCCGGCACCGGGACGCTTCCAGCGGATCGGCAAGTTCGGAAGCATTGACTGGCGCGAGGACTGCTCGCGCTGTTCCAATTGCGTCAAGCCGCGCTGTAATTTCGATGTTTATAAACATGAGTCGGAGCATAACCGGAATCCGCTGGATTCGGTCCAGACTCTCAACGAGTGCAAAGCGTGCTTTTCGTGCGTTCAGGGGTGCACAAAGGGACTGCTGAGTCTGTCTGTGAATCCCGAATTTCTCGACATGGGGGATGACTACTGGACACCCGATCTGATTCTCAGCACGTGGAACCAGGCGGATTCGGGAAAAATTCCCGTATCGGGGGCCGGGTACCGCGGCCCGTTTCACGGCCCCGGCTTTGACTCGATCTGGACCGATATGTCGGAAATCGTCCGGCCCACGCGAGACGGCATTCACGGGCGCGAATACATCTCCACCTCTGTGGATATCGGACCCAAACCGATGCGTCTGCAATTCGATCCCGACGGGAAGCTGCTGACGGAGCCTTTAAACCTGCTTGAAGCACAGATTCCCGTTGTCCTGGACGTTCCCGCATGGCCGCTTCGCGGGATGGAGCTTGCGACAGCCCGTGCCATGGCGGCAAGAGAACTCAAGACCGATGCCGCCGTTTGGGCCCGCGAGGCCCAACGGCT
>CAZLHW010000018.1:16961-17860 GCA_964559085.1 uncultured Acidobacteriota bacterium
TGCGGAACTCCTGCCGTTCGCGGTGCCGGTTTTTAAAAGCGAAGAGGTCCGAAGCGGCGCCGGACTGGAAAGCATCCGGAGGATGGTCCAGTTGATCGACGGGCCCGGCGTCCCGGAATCCGCGGAACGGATTATGGCTGAAAAACCGGATGCGATCCTTTCGGTCCGCATGATGCTTGGGCCGGAAACAACCCGCCGCGTCCTTGAGCTGTCGCGGTACGGACTTAAGGTGTTTCACATCTGTGCGGACCGGCATGGGCGCGAACGCATGGAAAATGGATCTCCCGGGCGTCACATAAAAGATGCCCTTCGCGAGATGCACTGCCGCCTTGTGAATGAGGGGGCAAGGGACGAAATGACTCTGATCATTTCAGGCGGCATTGCTCTTGCGGAGCATATGGCCAAGGCGATCCTCTGCGGAGCGGACCTGGTGGC
Source organism: uncultured Acidobacteriota bacterium (assembly GCA_964559085.1). Lineage (GTDB taxonomy): Bacteria > Acidobacteriota > UBA6911 > UBA6911 > UBA6911 > UBA6911. Next base: position 17,397 of record CAZLHW010000018.1, read on the forward strand.
GGCCGACACGGCGCTTCTCGCGGCTCTGGGCTGCCGAGTCTGCCGCGACGCGCATCCATTCGATGACAACGGCGGCGGGGAGGCGCGCCGTCTTTCTTCGCAGGAAGCATGCCCGTACGGGATTGATTCTGTCGACAGCCATTATGCCGCCCGGCGCATTGTCAACCTCATGGGCGCGTGGCACAGCCAGTTGATTGAAGTTCTGGGCGCCATGGGGATCCGGGAAGTCCGGAGACTGCGCGGCGAAATGGGCCGCGCGATTTTCATGGAAGAAATTGAAGCGGAAGCTTTCGGCGACCTGTTGCGCGTGTCCCCCGGGAAGAAGACCGCAGGACAGGATCGTTCGGCAAAAGTTTGATGCCTGGCTCTTCCCCGCTCCTTGGGAGAGCCGGGTGTCCAAATCCCCCTTACGGGGCGGAGAACCTTGCGGTTCCCTCGCTCGGACGCATTGCCGGCGCGATGGT
>CAZLHW010000018.1:17870-18230 GCA_964559085.1 uncultured Acidobacteriota bacterium
CGGCCGTATCAGGGATGCTCCTTCCCTGAGGCGGCGCAGGAGAGTAGCCGGGCGCGAGTCGGCAAAACGCTTCCGGCGAGTTGCAGGGCCTCCTGCCCTGTAAGGGTGATGACAAAACGGATCATTATTAGCACAGGTGCATGCATGACTACAACCATTGCCGATGCGGGCGTTCCTTATGAGGTCCCTCAACCCGGGGTCTCCCACAGCGAGTATCCCCAGGAAACAGTTTCCCGCGAAGTTGTGCCTGTGCCGGAGCGCTATCGCAACGCGCTGGGCAAATTCCGGATCAACCGGTCGGCGCGCTGCAACGCATGCGGGCGCTGCGCGGAGGTCTGCGCCTATGGGGTGCCCCGCAAG
>CAZLHW010000019.1:0-6165 GCA_964559085.1 uncultured Acidobacteriota bacterium
AGTCTGACTGGTATTGACAGGACGAAACCGATTTAGGGAAGAAATATCGTGAATCTGAAATCCGAATGGAAACCAATGGCATGGATGGTGGGCCTTTTTCTGATCTTCTTCTGGCTCCCGCTCACCCAGGACCGTTTCACCCAAAGCATCCTTGAATCCCTGCATTTGAGCCGCTGGTATGCGCGCGAACATGTGCTCCTGTGCCTGGTCCCCGCATTCTTTATTGCCGGCGCCATCGGCGTTTTTGTCAGCCAGGCGGCCGTCATGATATATCTCGGCGCCCGCGCCGCGCGCTTCGTCGCTTATAGCGTGGCTTCGGTTTCCGGCGCGATTCTGGCTGTCTGCTCCTGCACGGTGCTTCCCCTGTTTGCCGGCATCTGGCGCATGGGGGCGGGGCTTGGACCCGCATGCGCGTTCCTGTATTCGGGTCCGGCCATCAATGTGCTGGCGATCATCCTGACTGCCCGCATTCTCGGCCTGGAGCTGGGCGTTGCGCGCGCTGTTGGCGCCATCGGTTTCAGCGTTATCATCGGTTTGATCATGCACTTCGTGTTCCGCAGAGAGGAGAATGCCAAGGCCATCGCCCAAGCCGGCATGCCTGAACCGGAGGTCGCGAGGCCGCTCTGGCAGAATGCACTTTTCTTTGCGTTGATGATCGCCATCCTGGTTTTTGCCAACTGGGGCGCTCCGAACGACTTTCATTTCTCTCTGAGTGATGGACAGAAGCTTGAAGCCGCAATTATTCGGGCGCCCGAAGAACCGTCGGCTGCCGATGCGGCCTATACGATCAAGATATTATCCGGTCCAAGGGCAGGCGAAGAAATCGACATCCCGGCACGGGAGATAGCCTCTCAGACACCGGCGCCCGGCGCCTGGACATCGATCTGGCAGAATAAGTGGCGTGTCACGTCCCTGTTTGGAATACTCTTTGGGATTGTTCTCGTTCTTTGGTTCCACATTGCCTGGTGGAAGGTAGTTCTGGCAGCAATCCCTCCAGCCGTTTTGGCGACCGTCCTGCCCGCCGGAGGAATATGGGTGCTGCTCCCGTTTTCCGCCGCTGTGGTCGGATTGTCGGTGATCACGAACAAGCAGGAAGGCGAAGCTTCCGAATGGTTTGATTCAACCTGGGGATTTGCCAAACAAATTATGCCCCTGTTGCTCTTCGGCGTTCTGATCGCAGGCTTTCTCCTGGGCCGGCCAGGTCACGAAGGCTTGATCCCGGGCAAATATGTTGAGATGCTCGTCGGAGACAAGCCGGATACATTCTTCTTGATCACCGGATTGGGTGGCGGCACTTTTGAAGCGTTTGCCCGATCCGTATGGCCGCTCTGGACAAATCTATTTGCCAGTGTTTTCCGCGCTTTTATGTATTTTGCAACGCTCACCGAGGTCCCCATCCTTCAAGGCCTTATCGGAGCGGGGATGGGCAAGGGGCCGGCTTTGGCGCTTTTGCTGGCAGGTCCGGCGCTGTCGCTGCCCAACATGCTCGTCATTCGAAGCGTGCTGGGCACAAAAAAAACAGTGGTCTTTTGCTCCCTGGTCATCGCCATGGCTGCGATCAGCGGCATCCTCTTCGGCAGCATATTTGGATAAACAATTATTACCACCGATGGAGAAGTAAAAAATGAAGATTCAAATTCTGGGCACAGGATGCCCAAAATGCAAGAAACTGGCAGAAACGGCGGAAACGGCCGCCAAAGAACTTGGGATTGATTACGAACTTGAAAAGGTGACCGACATCGACAAGATCCTGGCCTACGGCGTGATGATGACGCCGGGCCTGGCCGTCGATGGCGAAGTCAAGTCGGTCGGCAAAGTGCCTTCTTTGGATGAAGTGAAGAAGATGCTTGCCTGATTGCGAGCCGATCATTTATTGCAATTGCCCTTAATAAAGGAGAGGAGAATACCATGTCTGAAGATAAGACCTGCGCCTGCAGCGCCGCCCCGAAACTGATTTTTGCCTGTTCCGGTGCTGCCGATGTCGGAGCACTTGCCGATCAGGTGGCCCGCAAACTGAGTCGCGACGGCGCCGGCAATATGTTCTGCCTGGCGGGAATCGGGGGCCGCGTCAGCGGCATCATGAAAAGCACGGAAGCAGCCTCAAAAATTCTGGCCATTGACGGATGCAGCCTGAGCTGCGCCCGGGAAAGCCTGAAAAACGCGGGATTTTCCAATTTCGAACACATCCAGCTGGCTGATTTGGGAATGAAGAAGGGATCCACGCCCGTGACCGATGAGAACATCGCAAAGGTTTATGGCATTTCCCTGGAAAAACTTTCATGCTGAGTTTATAGGGTCGAAAACATTCTATCTGTCACGGCAAGTGCCGACTATGCGGAGAAACATCAACCGGCCCCTTCTCTCAACAAAAGGCCATCTTAGAAGTCAAAATCCCGGCTCAGGCGGAGGGCGCTCCTGCAGCCCCTCTATTCAGGATTTGAGGACGACAACTTTTTCTGACCGAGATAAGGCCTGCATGCTTGAGCTTGAAGGGGCGGCCGGTGAAGGGTTAGGCTTGTGACATTGTCAATCTCAGACTCGAGGCGCCCGCGGTAAACGGGTTGATGGTAAAAACACCGGCCAGTACGCGCTTCGAAGCTACCACCACAGAGCAACAGGGTGTTCATGGATGCACACGGCAAATCCGCGAAATGACGCTGCAAAGCGGCCTGGTTTGGGTGCGCGAAACATTTCTATAATCGGGGCCGCTTTAAGCATTGCGCACACAGTGGAGCCAAAAACATGAGAACCGCGCGTATTTCACTATTTCGTTATTTTGCAGGAGGCACGTGCAATGGACGAGAGATCCCCGGGAAAAGTCGATCCAATTTCCTCCAGTGATCCAACGCCTTCCCCTCCGCCAGATATATTATCCCGCCCGCCACAATGCATCCGGTTCTCCGCCCTGCTGCGCATAGGACTTTCAACCGCTGCAATCCTTATCCTCATGCTTTGGCTTTTCGGAGCTTTCAGGAAAGACAAAATCCAACCGGGCAAAATGACTGCAGCCGCGGAATCGGCAGTCGGCCTGACAATCCATGAAGTCAAAACCCAAAAGATTCCAACCCTAATCGAAGCCGTCGGAACTGTACAGGCTGAGAAACTCACCACCCCGGCATCTCGAGTCGTATCCAACATTACGGAAATACGGGTTTCAGCCGGACAACGCGTCTCAGCCGGAGAAATTCTTGTGGTGCTGGACGACCGGGACCTTCGCCATCGGCTCGAACAAGCGCAGGATGCGGTACGGGGTGCTGAGGCTGCACCGGCGCAGGCGCAGGCCGACTACAAGCGCGATAAGCCCCTTTTCGATCAGCAAGTCATTTCACCCTACGACTTTGAGCATACCCAGACCAACCTGAAAACGGCGGAGGCCAATTTACACAGGCTCGAGCAGATACAAAAGGAGGCCGAAGTAAACCTATCGTACGCCGCAATCCGCAGCCCCTATAACGGGATCGTGCTGGACAGAATAGCGAATGTAGGCGATCTCGCGGCTCCGGGCAAACCGCTATTCACAATGTTTGAGCAGGGCCATCTTTGGCTTGAAGCCAACGTTCCCGAAGAGCAAATCGATCGCGTTCGCTTGAATACAATTGTTGCGTTCCGGATTGATGCAGTTGATAAGGAAATGCAGGGCCGCGTCGTGGAAATCGTTCCATCTTCCGATCCTTCCAGCCGCACCGTGGCTGTTCGGGTGCGTTTGAACGAAACCAAAGATATTGTTCCGGGAATGTTCGGCCGACTGTTGATTCCCATGCAGCCGGAAGAACGGACCGTAGTTCCCGCATCGGCTTTGATCCATGCGGGACAGCTGACAATGGTCGACGTGGTCGAGCAGGGACAACTGCAGCGCAGAACCATACAGATCGGCCGTCCCATCGGCGATCAGTTCGAAGTCCTCAGCGGTTTGGCGCCGGGAGAAAGAATTGTTCTGCATTCCGCTTCTTCGGCCCTCTCCTCTCGTGATCATGCCGATTCGAAAAGGGATATCCCATGAGCGAGAGCCATGAATCCCTGACCATCCGCATTGTCCGCAAATTCCTGGAATCCAATCTCTCGATGGTGTTCCTCATCATTTCCATCGCGGCAGGGGCGGTGGCTTTGATCTGGACGCCACGAGAAGAAGAGCCGCAAATTAAAGCCGCTGCGGCAAACATACTGGTGTCCTTCCCGGGACGGGACGCGCAGGATGTGGAGTGGCTTGTGTCTACGGCGGTTGAGATAATGGCTTTTCAAATCCCCGGAGTGCAATACGTGTTTTCCCGTTCCATGCCCGGTCGGAGCATCGTTACCGTTCGTTTTTATCCAGGAGAGCCGATCGAACCGAGTTACGTCAAACTGATCCGCAAACTAAACGAGAATATGGATCGCGTAGCCCCGGGTGCAGCCGGTTGGGTCGTGAAACCTATCGATGTGGATGACGTTCCAATTATAACCCTTACCCTGACCCGTGGTGCGCGCGACGACTATGAGCTGCGGCGGATGGCCGAGGAAATTGCGGACCGCCTTCAGGCCGTCGAAAACGCGGGCGTCGCCTATGTCGTAGGCGGGCGGCCGCGCGAGTTGCTGATGCGCCCCTCGATCGCCCGCATGGCGTCTTATAGAATTTCTGCTCTGGATATCAGCCGGGCAATTCAGGGTTCAAATGCAAGTGTTCTGGCCGGAAGTTTCGATCGCAACGACAGGGGCGTGCGTGTTCAGGCCGGCCGATTTATTTCCGATGCGCGCGAACTTCAGGATCTGGTTGTCGGTGTCTGGAATGGCCGCCCGGTCTATTTAAGAGATGTTGCGGACGTTAGCGACGGACCGGGCGAGTTTCAGGACTATGTTCGCTTCTACCGCGGAGCCGCATGGGAGCATCCGAAAGAAAAAGGCGCTGCCGGAAGTCTGATCGCGGCAAACGGTGATGCAACACCGAAAATGCACGGCGCGCAACCGGCCGTCACCATTGCAGTGGCTAAGAAGCACGGCGCCAATAACGTATGGGTGGCCGAAGACCTGCTGCAACGAGCGGCAGAACTTAAGAAGGAAATACTGCCCGCCGATGTGCAGGTTGTCGTTACGCGCAATTACGGGATCACGGCTAACGCCAAGGTAAAAGAGCTGCAGGAAGGCCTGTTTGTGGCAGTCCTGGTAGTCATGGCGCTGCTCGCCATCGGGCTTGGCTATCGGCAGGCGTTTGTGGTTGCGATTGCCGTTCCCTGTGTTTTCGGGCTGACTTTGATCGTCAACTATCTGCTGGGATTTTCTATCAACCGCATCACGCTGTTTGCCTTGACGGTTGCTATCGGCCTGCTGGTGGACGATCCAATTGTGGATGTCGAAAATATCCACCGTCATTTCCGATTACGGAGAAGGGCCACGGCGGATGTTGTTCTCGAAGCGATCAACGAAGTCCGGCCGCCGCTGATTGCCGCCACGTTCGCCGTGATCCTCTCGTTTCTTCCGCTGCTTTTTGTGACCGAGATGATGGGACAGTATCTGCGCCCGATGGCGGCAAACGTTCCGGTCACCATGATCATGTCTCTGGTTGTCTCTTTCACCATCACGCCCTGGCTGGCGTACAAAATACTAAAAGGACATGCCGGCAGCTCCGCCCGGTACGCAGGGCATTCGGAATCCTTTGCCGAAACACGAAAATTGCTGAATCGCACTCTCCGGCCCCTGATCAGGCGGCGGTGGATGAGCCGGTTGTTTCTGCTGCTGGTTCTGCTGCTGTTTGTCGGAAGCATCCTGCTCGTTCTGACTCGCAGGGTCCGCGTGAAGCAGCTTCCGTATGACAACAAGGATGAAATTCTTCTCGTGCTCGACATGCCTGCGGGCACGACACTGGAGCGGACCGATGCCGCCACCCGCGATTTTGAACAATATCTGAAGTCTGTCCCCGAAGTCACGGATTTCGAATCCTACGTGGGGACGACATCGCCTGTTGATTTCAATGGATTGATGCGCCAGTACTTCCTGCGCCAGGCGCCGAACCGCGCCGATATCCGGGTCAATCTTATCCACAAGACCGAACGCGATTTTTCCAGCCATGCAGTGGCTTTAAGAATTCGCAGCGATCTAATGGATATCGCGAAGCGGAATGGGGTGAAACTGAAGATTGTGGAATTGCCCGCAGGCGGCCCCACAATCTCGAGGATGGTTGCGGCCGTCTATGGA
>CAZLHW010000019.1:6175-18123 GCA_964559085.1 uncultured Acidobacteriota bacterium
GGACTCCGGACCCATACCGACGTAGTACTCGGCGCGGCCGCTTCGGCCGTCAAAGATCGTATGCGGCGCGAACCGGGCGTCGTGGATGGGGACGTTACCGTTGAAGAGGACCAGCCAAAATTCGTCTTTGATATAGACAGGCAGAAGGCAGCGCTGCACGGGATTTCAACCGAGGATATCGCGCGTACGCTGGGACTGGCCGTAGGCAGCCAGGCTTTAGGCGCGGCTCAGATACTGGGTGAACGAAACCCTGTAAGAATTGCGCTCTGGTTTCCGAGGGCAGACCGTTCCAGCACGACCGATCTGGAGCGGATTTACGCGAAGGGGACAGGCGGAAATATGGTTGCGCTTTCGGAGTTGGGATCCTGGCGATCCGCGGTGGAAGATAAAACCATTTACCACCGACAGCTCGAACGCGTGGTCTACGTGCTGGGCGAGATGGCAGGAAGGCCTCCGGTTGAAACCATCCTTGATATCCGAGCCGATCAGGTCGACAGCCGAAATGAGAGCTATGTGGACATGCAGGCGCTGCCGCGCGATCTCGATGCCCGGACCATGTTCCGCAAAGGCGGCGGCATTGAATGGTCCGTACCCGAAGGGATCCGCGTCCGCTGGTGGGATGAGGGCGAGATGTATATCACCATCCGGCTGTTCCGGGATCTTGCCTTCGCGATGCTGATCGCGCTGCTGGGCATCTACATCATCCTGATGAATCAGACCGGATCCTACCTGTTGCCGCTGACCGTCATGATGGCCATCCCCTTAATGGTAATCGGCGTGCTGCCCGGATTCTGGCTGCTGAACCAGTTCGGCCAGAGAAGTATCGGCGGATTCATGAATCCCATGTTCTTTTCCGGCCCGGCGTTTATCGGCATGATTGCCCTGGCGGGCATTGTGACCAGAAATTCCATCATCATCGTGGATTTCATTCACCTGGGTCTTATGCGCGGCCTCAGCCTGGAAGAGGCGATTCTGGAGAGCATCGCCGTCCGCTTGCGCCCGATTCTGCTGACGTCGGGGGCCGCTGTCCTTGGCGCTCTTCCGATTACGCTCGATACGGTTTTTGGCGGTATGGCCTGGTCTCTCATTTTCGGTCTGGTTGTTTCCACCGCGTTTTCATTGTTTGTAATCCCCATCACCTACAATCTCGTTTACTCCCGTAAACCCGACCACGGGTTGCCCGAGCACATCCGGCGGAAACTTGCCGCCGGAAACAGCGCAATGTGATGGCCACTGATGCCTGCAATGGAGAATGCTTATGAGATGGTTCATTAGATTGTGTGCCGCAGCAGTGCTTTTCTCATTCCATGCAGCGGCCGAGGCGCCGCCCCCAACTTCCGCGATGAGCTTGCGGGATGCTGTGAATTACGCCCTGGAGCATTCTCCGGAATTGAAGTCCGCGCAGGCAGAGATCCATCGACGCGAAGGGCTGGTCGCTGCAGCGCATTCGTTCCTTAAGCCCCAGGTGGAAGTCTGGGGAGACGCGGCGCATTCACGTTTCGAGCATGGCTATCCTGCGGGTACGCCGCCTTCTCTGCTTCGATTCGACAGAACCCAGTACACGGCGGGCGCCGATCTGAAATTTCTCGCCTGGGATTTCCGCAAGACGGAATTGGAGTTAAGCGCCGCGCGCGAACGAGTAGCCGGCGCCGGCGGCAAGGCAGACCGTCTCCGGCAGGAAATTATGTTCGAAACTGCCCGTTTCTATCTTCAGGCATTGACCTATTCCGACCTGATTCGCGCTGCCGAATCCCGGATACAAAGCCTGCAATCGCTTCTGGAGCGGGCCAATAAACTTATCCAGGGCGGACGCGCTGTGCCCGTGGATGCGCTCAAGATCCAGACGCGAATCGCCCAGATTGAGAACGATCTGGCTATACTGCGATCGGGCCGCAGAATTACCCTCAGCAACTTGGCCGCCGTCATGGGATACGATGGGGATCTTCCTGAGCCGGTCTACACCACTCTGTCTCCTGTCCCACAAGTTCAGGTTCAATCGGAAGCGGAACTGCTGCATACGGCAAAGGCCACCAGGCCCGAGATGGCTTCGCAGGAACATGAAATCAAGGCAGAGGAATTGGCGGAGGAAGCGGCGCGCAAATCCGTCCTGCCCAGGATCGACCTCAGGGCTTCGGTTATCCAATACCTTTCCAATACTCCCGCAGGTTTTCCTCAGTTAATTGGAAGATTGTTGCCCGGACTCTCCGACAACCTGCCTTCTCCGGGCAATGCCGCTACGGATTGGCTTGTTGGCGTGCACGTCTCATTCCCGCTATTCGACGGCGGCAGGCGGAAAGGCCAGATTGAGTCTGCTCAGGCTCAGCTGGAGCAAGCGCGCCTTGCGCAACGGCAACTGGAATTGCGCATCGCGCGCGAAGTGCGCACATCTCTGGCGGATCTCGAAAGCGCGCAAAGCCGCGTCCGGTCTCTGCAGAGTTCCGTCGCCGAGAGCGAGCGTGTGCTGCATGATGAGCGGCTGAAATTTGAAGCCGGGAGAAGCGTGATTAATTGTGTTCTGGACGCCGAATCCGCCCTGCTGACGAATCAATCGCTTCTGTCGCAGGCCGAAAGATCCGTTGCTATCGCAGGACTCGATCTCGACTTCCGCATGGGGCGCATTGATGCGTCAAATTGGCCGGATCGATAATTGGAAGACCGGTTTTTTAGGCAAAGCAGAGCGCATTTTTTGAGGATGACAGGATATGTGGATTGTCCGATTAGCCTTGAGACGCCCCTACACTTTCGTGGCAGCGGCCATATTGATTGCAATTCTTGGCGGGATCTCCATCTCGCGTATGCCGACCGATATCCTTCCAAACATCGATATCCCCGTGGTAAGCGCCATCTGGCAATACAAAGGCCTTTCCGCCGACGAAATGGAAAAGCGGATTACAATACCCTCGGAACGGTCCTTTACAACGACGGTCAATGACATAGAGCATATCGAGTCTCAGACAGCCGCCGGACTTGGTATTATCAAAGTGTTTCTTCACCCCGGCACCCCGGTCGAAGCCGCCGTCGCACAGATGACGGCTATTTCGCAAACTGTAACGCGCCAGATGCCGCCCGGGACCAATCCTCCGCTCATCATCCGCTATAACGCATCCAGCGTTCCTATCCTTCAGCTGGGTCTGGGCGGCCAGGGAATTTCGGAGCAGGCTCTCTTCGATCAGGGATCCAATTTTTTAAGAACTCAACTCGCAACAGTGCAGGGCGCTTCCATCCTGCAGCCCTATGGCGGGAAGGCGCGGCAAATCATGGTGGATTTGGATCCCAAGGCTTTATTTGCCCACGGTCTGGCTCCTTCCGACGTATCGGCAGCCGTGAATGCGCAGGTCCCGATTCTCCCGGCCGGCACCGCAAAAATCGGCGAGCGCGAATACAGCGTCCGAATGAACAACAGCCCGGATGCCATTGAAGTTTTGAACGACATGCCTATACGCCAGAAGGGCGATGCCACGGTTTACATCCGCGACGTAGCGCAAGTGCGCGACGGAGGCGCCGTGCAAACCAACATTGTGCGGCAGGACGGCAGGCGCGGCGCTTTGATCTCCATTCTTAAAACCGGCCGGGCGTCGACACTGGATATCGTCGACAAGGTAAAGAAAGAACTGCCCCGCATTCTCTCCACGCTCCCTCCGCAACTGGACGTTCGTTACCTTCTGGATCAATCCGTTTTCGTTCGTGCCTCCATCAACTCCGTTCTGAAGGAGGGATTGCTGGCGGCGGCTTTGACGTCTCTCATGATCCTGCTTTTCATCGGCAGCTGGCGCAGCACGCTGATCGTCTGCACCTCTATTCCGCTTTCGATTCTGACCTCTCTCATTCTCCTTTATTTCTTCGGAGAAACCATCAACGTGATGACGCTCGGCGGTCTGGCACTGGCCATCGGAATTCTCGTCGATGAAGCCACGGTGGAAATCGAAAACATTCACAGAAACCTTTCAATGGGCAAATCGATTATCCGGGCGGTGCTCGACGGCGCGCGGGAAATCGCCGTGCCGGCCTTCGTTTCCGCCCTTTCCATTTCCATCGTCTTCGTCCCCGTCGTGCTGCTGGAAGGCACGGCCAAGTATCTGTTCCAGCCGCTGGCGATGGGAGTGGTATTTGCGATGCTCGCGTCTTACGTGCTCTCGCGCACGCTGATTCCCACTATGGTGCGCTATATGCTCAAACCGGAACTGAATTTATACCGGGGCGGCGAAGGGCATGCAGTCGGCGGCAAAGGACCGGTCTGGCGGGTTCACTACGCCTTCAACCGCGGCTTTGAAAGATTCCGCAACAGCTATCGCGGAGGGCTATCCTGGGCATTGGATCATCGCTGGACGGTTTTGCTGATCTTTGCTGTCTTTTGCGCCGGTTCCGGAGTTCTGGCCACGCAGCTGGGCGCCGACTTTTTCCCGCAGGTGGATGCAGGACAATTGAGGCTGCATGTTCGCGCACCCGTAGGCACCCGCCTGGAAACCACCGAGGAGCTGTTTGCGAAAGTGGAAGAACGCATCCGTGAAATCATTCCGGAGGAAAAGCTGGATACGATGCTGGACAATATAGGCCTCCCCATGCTGCCGATCAATCTTGCGTACACGGATTCCGCCACAATTGGATCCGGCGACGGGGAGATCCTCATATCTCTTAAAAAAGACCGAAAGCGCGGCGAGACATGGGAATATGCCCGCAGACTGCGGAAGGAACTCACTGCATCCTTCCCGGAAATGAGCTTTTTCTTCCGGTCGGCGGACATGGTAAGCCAGATCCTTAATTTTGGCATTCCCGCGCCGATCAACATCCAGGTTGTCGGCCGCAACCAGCAGGCCAATTACCGGATTGCCAGGGAAATCGAGCGCCGGCTGGCGGCGGTTCCCGGCGCCGTGGATGTGCGCCTGCACCAGGTTTTGAATGCGCCCGAATTGCGTGTCAACATCGACCGCGTCCGTGCAAATCAGATGGGGCTGACGCAGCGTGAAGTCGCCTCCAATGTGCTGGTTTCGCTCAGCTCCAGCGGCCAGGTCTCTCCCAATTACTGGCTGGATCCCGTCACCGGCGTCAGCTATCTGATTGCCGTGCAGACACCGGAACATAACATTGCTTCGCTTGCCGATGTCCGGAACACCCCGCTGGCTTCCTCTCGGGGAAATGCGCCTCAACTGCTCAGCAATCTTGCGGAGGTGGAACGCGCCACAACACAAATGACATCCAGCCACTACAATGTACAGCCGGTCATGGACGTTTATGCCGGCGTCCAGGATCGGGACCTGAACAGCGTCGCCTCCGAAGTGGATAAGATCGTAAAGGACGCCGAAGCCAAGCTTCCCCGCGGTTCTTTCATACAGGTTCGCGGGCAGATGGAAACCATGCGGGAATCTTTCCTGGGGCTTGCCGGAGGCATGATTCTGGCGGTGGCGCTGGTTTACCTGGTGATGGCGATCAATTTCCAGAGCTGGGTCGATCCGATCATCATCCTGACGGCATTACCGGGAGCTTTCGCGGGCATTGTCTGGTCGCTTTACGTCACGCAGACCACCATTAACGTTCCCTCCCTGATGGGCGCCATCATGAGCATCGGCGTGGCGACCGCCAACAGTATTCTGCTTGTCACGTTTGCCAACCAACGCATGGCCGAAGGCGTCCCGGCTCAGGAAGCCGCGCTTTCGGCCGCCGTGACCCGCCTGAGACCGGTGTTGATGACGGCGGGCGCCATGATTCTCGGCATGCTGCCTCTATCGCTGGGACTTGGCGAAGGCGGAGAGCAGAACGCGCCCATCGGCAGAGCCGTTATCGGAGGATTGATGGTCGCCACGCTCGCGACGCTCTTTTTTGTTCCCGTGGCCTATCGCATGCTGCGAGGCAAAGGGAATCCGAAACCTCCCGAAGAGGACTGGGAGTTGCTGAAATGAAAACACGACAGGAAGTGGAAACCATGGATAAATCACACTCACCGGCTAAGAACGGTTCTCACGGAAGCACTGCGCTCTGGATCCTCATCGCAGTTTTGGTCCTGGCAGGTCTGTTCATGCTGGGTTACTGGCCTCGTATGAAACAGGCCGGTCGTTTGGAAGCAGCCGGCAAGCCGGGCAAGAGACTGCCGCCCGCTGTCACCGTCGCAGCCGTGGAGGAAACGCCCGCGGAAGCAGTCCTGGAACTGCCCGGCAATGTTCAGGCTTTCATGGAAACGCCCCTCTTCGCCCGAGCCGACGGTTTCATAAAACAGCGGTGGGTCGATATCGGGGATCGCGTTAAAAGCGGTCAATTGCTTGCGGAAATAGAATCCCCGGAACTGGATCAGCAGATTCGCGAAGCGCGGGCGACTCTTGAGCGCGCGCGTTCGAGCGTGCAACAGGCGGAAGCATCGCTGAAGCAGGCGAATGCGAACCTCGGATTGGCAAAGGCCACAGCAAAGCGCTGGATGACGCTGGTGGACAAAGGGGTTCTATCCAAACAGGATGGCGATGAAAAACAGGCGGCGCTCGAAGCGCGCATGGCCGATTTGGCCGCCGCCGAAGCGGGCGTTCGATCTGCGCGAGAAAGCGTAGCTGCCAATGAAGCAACCCTTCAGCGACTTCTGGAACTGCAGTCATTCCGAAAGGTCACAGCGCCCTTCGATGGAGTCATTACCGTCAGAAACATCGATGTCGGTTCACTGGTCAGCGCCGGCAGCAGCAGTTCGCTCCGCGAGCTTTTTCGAATTGCACAAATACATACGCTGAGAGTTTTCGTCGACGTCCCGCAGTCGGAAATCGCCGGCATCCGGCCCGGCATCGAATGCAGCGTGATCCTTCGCGAAATTGCCGGCAAAGCTTTTAAAGGAAAGGTGACGCGGACTGCGAATGCTCTGGATCCTTCCTCCCGAACCTTGCCGGTGGAGATCCAGGTTCCCAATCCCGGCGGCTTGCTGCTGCCGGGAATGTACGCCACCATTACGTTTAACGTCGTACGAGCGCCAACCCTGCGGATTCCTTCGGACGGATATCGCAATACCGACAAAGGCCCGATGGTGGCCGTGCTTCAAAAAGGGGAAACGGTTCATATGCAACCGGTGAAGCTGGGGCGCGACTATGGCTCCCAAATCGAGGTCCTGGGCGGCCTGAAGGCAGGCCAGAAAATCATCACAAGCCTCTCGGATGAAGTGAAGGAGGGCGTAAAGGTTAAACCCGTAGCCGCTCCCAAACAGCCTGGGCGAAAAAGCGGAGGGCCGGTGAAATGAGATCTATTCCTTTCATTCTTTTTTTGCTGGCGAGCACCGCGCTTCACGGGCAAAGTTTCCAGGATTCGGCTCGGCTCGACTCGCTCGTGCGGGACGGCAATCTGTATTTATCTTTGCAGGACGCCATATCCATGGCGCTCGAAAACAACCTGGATGTGGAACTGCAACGCATCGGCCACGAATTTGCGGAAGCCGACATCCAACGCGCGCGTTCAGGCGCTCCGACGCGCGGGGTGCCCTTTTCCATAAAAGAAGGGCCGAAAAGCGCCGGCACAAGCGGCGCCGATATGCTGGCGCCATTGCTTGGACCGGGATCTGAAACGAATCTATCGATTGCCGGCCAGGCGCAATTAAGCGCCGGTTCTCCGCTTCCTCCTCTGGATCCGTTATTTTCCGGAAAACTGTTCCGCAACCATACGACGGCGCTGCAGGTGAATTCCTTTCAGGCCGGGACGACGGCGTTGGTTTCCGACATAAACACCTGGAATTTCTCGCTGCAAAAAGGATTCCTGATTGGAGGAAGTCTCTCGGCCGACTTTGACAACAGTCATCGCACAATAAACAGCCCCCGCTATGATTTGTCCTCCTTCAATACAACATCATTCGGGATTTCCTATACCCAGCCGCTGCTGCGCGGTTTCGGCAAAGCGTTGAACTCACGATTCATCCGGATAGCCGTCAACAGCCGCCGTCAATCCGATCTGATTTTCCAGCAGCAGGTCATCAGCACTACGGCAGCCGTAGTCCGGTTGTACTGGGACCTGGTTGCGTTGAATGGCGATGTGGAGGCGCGGCGCCAGGCCCTGCAACGGGCGGAGAAACTGCTGCACGACAACGAGGAACAGGTGGAAGTCGGGACGCGAGCTCCTATCGAGGCGACACGCGCCCGCGCTGAAGTGGCACGCAGCCGCCGCGACCTTATTGCCGCGGAGAGCCTGGTGCGCCAGCAGGAAACAGTGCTCAAAGACTACCTCAGCCATAAAACGGCGGGAGATCCGAAACTGGCCGGAATCCGCATTGTTCCCACAGATCCGCTCCGCGTTGATTCCAAAGAGCCTTTGCCCGATCTAAAGACTCTGGCGGACACGGCATTGGAGGTTCGTCCGGACATCGCCGCAGCCCGCGTTCAGATTGAAAGCACCAACCTGGCTCTCACGGGCAGCAGAAACGCGCTGAAGCCTTCTCTGGATCTGGTCGTAAGCGCGCGCAATAACGGGATGGCGGGTGATATTAATCCGCTGGTGCTGCCCGGCGCCAACCCGCATAATCCCGATCCCATTCTGGTAGGCGGATATGGAAGCTCTCTTGCGCAGTTATTCCGGCGCAATTTCCCCGACTGCGGCATAGGCGTGCAGTTCACAATCCCTCTTCAGAACCAGGCTGCGAAGGCGGACTATGCAAGAGACGCTGTTGCCCTCCGCCAGCAGGAATTGCGCCTGCTGCAACTGCGGAAGCAAGTCCACGTCGAGATTCAGAACGCATTGATTGCGCTGGAACAGTCGCGAGCGGCGCTGGAAAGCGCCCGACAGGAACGCGAGTTTCAGGAACAGGCCTTTGCCGCGGAGGAAGAAAAGCTGGCCGTGGGCGCATCCACGACCTATATGGTTATTCAGTACCAGCGCGACCTGGCGCAGGCGCGCTCGGCTGAAATTGCCGCGCAAGCGGCCTGCGCAAAAGCTCAGGCCGCCCTGGATCGTGCAAGCGGCAGGATTGTGGAAACCTATGCCATCTCAATAAACGGAACGGATGCCGCGACAAGATAGGCTTTGCAGGGTCACATGGTTTCAGCAGCCTGTGATCCTGCAGGGAGCAGGTCGCAAACAGGATTGGTTAGACAGATCCTTTTCGAAGCATCCGGGCAACCTCGGCCACACGAGCGCCAAGGGTTCGGACCGTTGCCAGTCCTGCCTCGTCAACATTGATGTCTTCTTTCCCGCCGGTGACCAGTATGCCGCCGAGCCTGGCGGTGGGCTTGCCTTCGCTCACAATAATCATGTCCTGACATAACATGGCCGCGTGAATCGCCTGCAGCGTCAGTTCCTGGCCTCCGTTGCGTACCGCTCCCACGGCGATGGCGCCGCCGACCTTATTGCGCAAAGCAAAACTGCTGCGGAATGCTATCCACCGGGCGAGGAACGCCTTGCCAAGCGAACTCATGCCGCTGAAATACACCGGCGTTCCGATGATGATCCCGGCGACGTCCGGATCGCGCATCTTCTGCTCAATTTTCGGAAAGTCATCCTGTTGTCCCGGCTTGAGCGGAATGCCGGCGGCCAGGTCGCCGTTTATTTCCAGACCTCCCAGGTCAATCAATTCAACTTCGACATCAGGCGCCGCCTTCTTCGCAGCCTCCAGGCATAGATTGACCGCAGCCGCCGTAGTCTTGCCTTTGCGCGGGCTGCACGCTATCCCCAGAATCTTAATCGGGGAGACTGCACCTGAACCCTGTGCAGCCTTCCCGCTTGCCGCAGTTCCGGCGATCGCCGCGCCTGTGGCGGCAAGAAAAGTCCTTCGCGTCAGATCTGATGACATGGGTATCCCTCCATTAGTTGATAGCCGGAAGTATATGTTGCAGGAAATTAAAAACGAACACTTTTCAAAGGGATCCTCGCCGTTTTGGGGGGATGGCATGCAACTTATCCTACCAAGACCGGGAGGATCCTTCATGAAATGTGAAAGCAAAAACTATGGGGCACAAATCAAGGTTTCACGATACAAATGCAGCTCATCCGTAAATTATGCGAGAAAGCATATGTCGGTTATTACTGTGAAAAAGGATAGATTGGAAATCGAAAGTCACCTGAGGGAACGCGGCGATCTGAAGGTTGTCATAATCGGCTGCGATAAATGCGCCAAGACAAGCAATACCGGAGGAACGGAACAGGTTCGTGAAATGAAGAAGCAGCTTCGCGACCGCGGCTTCATGCTCCGTGATGTTGAGGGCTTGGTGGATGCCGTCGAGGAAGGCCTTTGCGATCCCAAAGCCGTTCCGGAGCGCCTGGCGCCGCTCAAAAGCCATGATTCGTACCAACTGCTGGTACTGGCCTGCGGTGCAGGACTTCTCTGCGCCCGCAACACATTGTCCGGTGTGCGAATCGTGCCGGGATTAAACACATTGGGGCCGGGTGTCAAAGATCAGCTTGCATGCATCGCATGCGGCGAATGCAAGTTTGGGGACACAGGATGCGCGATGGCACGCATCTCCGGTGAACAGGCAAAGCGCCTGGGGTACAGTTACGCCAAAAGCTGATCTCCATCGGAATCGCCCTATCGCTTAATAATGCAGGCTGCTTTAAATGTCATCAGAATCCATATGTCGTCTGGAGAAAACAGCTGGATGCAGTGCCTGCCCCGCCGGTGGCTTTTACGAAGTCACCGGCAAAGAACCTGCCCCAGCCGGCCAGCACTTCGAATCCTCGGACCGGCTCCCAGGAAAAGCGCAGATTGATTTCGTGCCCGAGCGCGGCGCCTGAATCCCCAGCGGCATCCCGTCGCAGAAGGGCAAGGCCGGTTGTGTACCAGGCATCTCGCACTTGATCCAGCGTGAAGTAATGATGCTCGAACATCAGTTTCATGTTCCGCGACGGTTGAAGGTGGAAGTCCCATTCGTAGTCACGAAGGTTCGCCCAGAAAAACAGGTTCAGGTCGCCGTAAAAATTGATGTCTGCGCCGCCGAAAACACCATCGAAGGTGCCGTGCCTTTCGTCGGTGGGATCCCGGTCTCCGGATCCCCATGTAAATTGGCCCGCAAGTCTGGGACGCCATTTCACAGGAAATGTCACGCCGACAGCTGCGTTGCCGCCGAAAGCGCGCAGGCTGTCCTTTCCATAATGCCCGGTCTGGCCGATAAAGGCTGCTGCGTAATCCAGCCATTCGCGAGCCGGTTTCTGCAGCTGGAAGCCAATAGAATGAGATTGGAGATCGCCTTTCCCGGATTCGCCGAGGGTGCGGGATTTGCCGTCATACTTCCCGGCATAAAAAACATCAAACCTGAACGGAAGTTTTTTAACTGAGCCATAAACAACCGCGGCCGTCGGCGCATCGAACTCACCATTAGGCCAGACTTCAGGGCGATTCTTGACAGGCCTGCCGATCCAGGTATCAACGGCGATATGCGAAGTATTGATTTTCAGCATCGCGGCATCCCAGGCGTAGCGCCCCGTGTTGCCCCAGAGCCCGGGGCCGAAAATCCGCTGATCGCCATAACTGATCTGTTGCCGGCCAATGCGAACGCCAATGGGACCTCCGCCGATCTTATTCCAATCAAAATAAAGCTGGCGAATATCTAGGGGATCTTCAAAAGGATTGCTTTTGCTGAAGTCTTCGCGTTTAAGACGCGTCCCAGGGGCATGCGCATCGCGCAACTGGATGAACAGCCGGCGATCCGAGTCAAACCGAAGGTTGAGATCGAGCATAAGGCGCGTCAGCAGGAATCGGTCTGTTGTATCCGGTTCGTATCTTCTTACATCGAATCCGGACTGATATTCGGCGCGCAACCGGATATTTGCCCCGAAATCCAGATGAAAAGGTCCGACGGGTATGTCCTTGAGCCTTTTCTTTGTGTTCGCGACCTGCTCCTGTCTTGATTGCGAGTCATCCGCAATTGCGTGCAGAGTCGGCAGAAACAGCAGCAGGCAAAATATCGACCGTAACAACTTTTGTCTCCTAAGCATCCCCATGCACCGGATTGCGCCTTTTGCAAAATCAGCGGGTTGATTTTGAGAAATGCCTCCGGAGTGATGCTGCA
>CAZLHW010000020.1:0-18018 GCA_964559085.1 uncultured Acidobacteriota bacterium
CTATTGTTTGAAAATAGTATATCACCACTGTCCCAAAATGTCTACTATTTGGGACAAATTTATTTGTAAATATTTTGTGACTTAGCTCGAACATACCGATGAAATGTTGATTTAGACATTCCTAATATCTCCGCTCCCTCGCTGAGAGATAGCTTTCCATTAATATAATCCTGCCGAACAGCCTCAAATTCCGGAGGTAAATCCATTGCTTTTCGCCCGAAATGGACACCCTTTGCTTTTGCTGCTGCAATTCCTTCCGCCTGACGCTGCTTAATAAATTCTCGCTCAGTCTGTGCTACATAGGAAAGAATTTGCAATACCAGATCAGCAATAAAAGTTCCGGTAAGGTCGGAAGATTTCTTTCTGGTATCGAGCAGAGGCATGTCCAGCACAACAATGTCGGCTTGGATTTCTTTTGTAATGATTCGCCATTGTTCAATGATTTCATCGTAATTACGACCCAAACGGTCAATGCTTTTGATAATAAGGAGATCACCGGCGGTCAGCTCGGATAAAAGCTGCTTATACGCCGGGCGTTCAAAGTTCTTGCCGCTTTGTTTATCTGTGAAAATACAGCTCGAAGGGACTCCATATTCCCCAAGGGCAATGATTTGACGGGCTTCATTCTGGTCTTTCGAGGATACTCTGATGTATCCGTAAATTGAATTTGACATACTGTCCTCCTATAAAAATAATGGCAGCCGCTCAAATCCCACTGATTTGAGGGCTGCCATATATAACATATACCAAGCACTGTGACAGCTTTATGATTCTTAGCTGCCGTGATTTGCAACACTCTTATATTTGCAATGCTGCCATTGGCTTATCTTTCGTAATCCCGGTCTTTCGGCTTCCTTTGTCTCGGCTGTTCCTGATCCTGATTTCTGCTTTCTCTCTGGGTCTGACGCAGTTTTTTCTGAACAGAACTCAGGTCAAGATCACTTTCGTGCAGAAGATCAGACACATATTGTCTGCTGTCACGCAGGGTAAGCCAGTCATAGTTGCTGCCGAATATCTGCTGAATGGTGGATGCTGCGTGAGCGTCAAAGCTCTGCCGTAGCTCCAAACGGGCGGCAAGCAGTTCGTTGGAGTCAAGGCCTTTGGCACTTTCCTGCAACTCCGCATATTCCCGGTATGCGTTTTCAAGCTCGGCTTTGTATCGCTGCTCCGCATCGTCCAGCTTTTTCAGATTGACCTCCGCTTTGGAAAGGTCTTTCTTAATGCCAGAAATGCCGCTTTCATCGCACTGCATCGTATTGAGCAGCATTTCCTTTTCGGAACGCAGTTCTTCCAGTTCCTCTGTAAGTTCTGTGATCTTTTTTGAAAGCGTATAGAGCTTTTGCACCTGGTAGATCGGCGTTTCCTTCTTTTCGGCTACAAGGGATTTTCGTTCGCGTTTTTTCTCTTTCATGGATTTGATGATTCCGGTGTAGCGCTCATACTCCGGCTTGACTACTTCCATATAATCGGTGAGCTGCTTTCTGCCTTTGCCAATACCGAGTATCCTGTACCGCAACATAGTCATATTCATACGCAGCCTCTCCATGGCTTCTGCAATAGCGGGGATCGTGTTCTTTACGGTTTGCAGAAGCTTCTTGACTGTTGCTTTCAGTTCACGGAGCAAAGCGTTGTCTGCCTTGATCTGACGGTTCAGCTCACAGCGGTCAGAGACAAAGCCTTTCCGCTCCATAGCTCTGGCTTCCACCCCCTCATGCACGGTGGGCTGTTCATTAAGGCCGCGCTCGGCATGGCTGCGGTGGTCAATTCGTTCTTCAATGCCACTGCGCCCCAAAGCTCGGTTGACGGTATCCGCCCACGCGGAGCGCCAAAGGACAAGCTGTTCATCGCTGTTCCAACGTTCGGTAATGGGGTTCTGCCTGCCGAACTTCGTGCTTTTCGGATGCTTGTCCGCTCGTTCAAGACCTCTTGCTTCAGCCTCAGAGGGCGGCAGATATTCCTTTTTCTTTTTATCCACATAGTAGGGGTACTGTTTCTCCCAGCCGTCTGCCTGTGCCGCTTTGAACTCAGAAGCGGTAAAGCCCCGTTCTTCGCCGTCCCGGACACAGAGGTATTCTTTTTCAGTCTTGTACTGCCATTTGCCGTGTTCATCCAGCGGGCGCACCGTCAGCAGAATGTGAGCGTGGGGATTATGCCCGTCCGTGTTGTGGATCGCACAGTCGGCACACATCCCGTCTGAAACGAACTGCTCCCGGATAAAGTCAGATATAAGGGACTGCCATTCGTCTTTTCCAAGCTCTATGGGCAGAGCAACGACAAACTCACGGGCAAGGCGGCTGTCCTTCGTCTTTTCCGTTTCCTCCACGGCGTTCCATAGAACAGCACGGTCTTGCCATTCGGCAGGAGCATATTCCGGCAGAAATACCTGCTGCCACACAAGCCCCTGCTTTCGGGTGTAGTCATGCTGTATGCAGTCATAATCGTTATAGATGGCAGAACAGCTCATATACGCCGCCGCAGCGCAGGCACTTCGACCTACGCCACGGCTTACGACCTTTGCTTCCAGATGATAAATTGCCATAGTTTATCACGTCCTTTTCACTTTCAAAGGGTGTGCGTTCAGCTCATACCCTTTATGCAACTCTTTACAAAGGACTGAACGAATCGTTCGCTCCTTTGCGTACCCTTGTTTTTGTTTCTTTTCCGAAAAAGAAAATGGACGGGCAGCAAGCTCCGTCCATAACTGCGATAAAGCTGCCGGTGGCAGGTTTACGCAGGGTGCCGAAGTGGTGTGGGTCATTTTGACCCAGACCATTTTGAGCACCGCAGACGATGACGGCAGTACCCGCAGGTGATGTGGCATTGTCTGGAGGCTGTCGCAACAGCCGCATCCGCCTCGCAGAGCGCACGAGCCTGACGAAGGAGGGATACCACCGCCTGCTTCGCAGGTGGTGAGTAAGTGCGCCCTTCGGGATAAAAAAAGGAAGCACCCCGGTCTCCCGAAGTGCCTCCGTCCTCGTTTTCATTTCAGCGTCCAAAACAAATAATCCTCCAGTTTCTTCAAATCCATTGTTGCCGCAGGCGGATAAGCCTTTTCCAGAATGGCACCCAGTTGAATGAGCCGCCGTGTTCTTGCCTTACGGTCCTTTACTCTGTCCCGTGCCTGTGCTTCTTCCAGTCTGTGCTGTGCCTGGATCAGTTTCTTTTCGTTTTCTTCCATAATGATTCCTTTCTGCTAAAATAGCTGTAAATTGGTGTTAAAAAATAAAAGATTAGCTCCAAAAGAGCATAAAAATAGCAGTGGCCACTGACGATTCCGATCTCACTCGGAAAAGCAGCAGTCACTGCCGTTGGTTTTACTGTCACTTTTTCTATAAATGGCAGTAATTATTCTGTTTTTACTGTTAATGCCGGAGGGGGTCAGCGTTCCCAATCATCCCGGTTCTTTACACCGGGCTTTCGCTGTACCGTTTCCGGATTCTTTCGTTCGGCGTGGAGTTTTGCCAATACAGAGGGCTTGCCGACCGGCTCTTTTTCAAGGTTCTGTTCGATGATCCGATTACAGAAAGCGAGCAGTCCGGGAATGTCATTGGTTGCCGTTTCCCAGATGATGGATTCATCCATTTCGGCATAAGCGTGGGCGATCCAGTTCCTCATCCCACGGATCATTCCCCAAGGCATTTCTCCCTTTGTTTCTTCACGAAACTCATTGGAAAGTCCATTTGCCAGTTCTCCAATCTGAAGAACACACATGGACACGGCGTTTGAATATGCCCGGTCTTCTGTGAAGGTTTCAAAATCCTTTCCAAACCTTTCAATGAACTCTGCAATATCCTCGCAATATCTGCGGATATGCTGAAGTCTCTGAATGTCACTGTTATTCATAGAGTCTCACCATGTCCTTCTCAAGATTGTCTACGAACCATGGGGTACGGTTTTTAGTGCTTTTCTGGTGAAGCGTCTGCAGCGTAACAAGATCAATCTCTTTGCCGATGCTTTCACGGAGTTCGGCATAAAGACCGCCCATGTCAAACA
This sequence comes from uncultured Acidobacteriota bacterium, assembly GCA_964559085.1. Lineage (GTDB taxonomy): Bacteria > Acidobacteriota > UBA6911 > UBA6911 > UBA6911 > UBA6911. The sequence continues at coordinate 3,994 of CAZLHW010000020.1, forward strand.
TTCCACGGATAGAGGAACCTTCCCGGTCAATGAGAATATCCACATCGCTCTTGTCCGTTGCTTCATTTCTTGCATACGATCCGAAAAGATATACGGCGGGAATTTTGTACTTTTGTGTAATCGGAACAATACGATTTCGTAGTTCGTCGATTGTATAAATCATGCTCATGCCTCCTTTTTGCTTATAAGCTCTTCCATTGAGATATTAAGCACTTTTGCAAGCTTGTATACGGTTTCTGCACTGCATTTTGCGATACTTGTTTTTCCGTTGCAGAGATCGTTCAAGGTCGTATATGGCACATTGCTGCACTGAGCTAATTTATACTTGCTCATGTGCCGTTGTTCAAGTAATTCGTTAATAACCATCGTCATATCTATCCTTCCTGTTGTAATTATATTATAGCGGAATACCGTTATAATGTCAATGACTCAACTGTGAACAATTGCGTCATGATCTTTTTCAAAGTTCCAGCCCCATATCTTTACCGTGCGCTTTCGCAACAGCTTTTGCAAGTTCAGGCTTTTTCAGTTCACGCGCACGTTTAATGACGGATGGCTTTTCCTTGTTCTTTGCTTTATATTCGCTGTATTCCGCAAAGGCTGCATTCAGTGCATCTTTGTCCCGTGCTTTGAAAAAGATAAGATACTTGGGAAACTCTCCGCTGGCATCTTTTTTCACAGCATAGTCTACGCCGTATTTCCGGGCAACGCGGTCAAAGCTCTTTATATTCTTTTCCGTGATCTCAATATTCGTCACGCCCTGATTCTGGCCTACGAGCTGCTTTACCGTCTGCTTGCCGCGGGGTTTCAAGCGTGTTTCTATCTTCCGTTTTTCCTCATTGACCATAGCAAGATAATCGCTCATCGCTTTTTTCATCTCTCCGGCAGTCAGTCTTGCAACGGATATCGCTAAGTTTACGGTTCTGTTTACTACTTCCTCCTGCATAAGATATTCCTCCTACTGTAATTCTGTTTATTTCCGGCTGTATATCAGAAGCTGTTGATAAAATCCAAAGCGGCATTCAGATCTTCCTCGCTTGCGTTGTTTTCCTCCTGCTCCTGCGGATGGGCTAAAGCTCCGTTCTGGAGAGCAAGCAGGGCAGACAATAAGCCGTCCTGCTTGGATTCCGCCATTCCTTTTTCAATGGTTTCCAAAACTTTCTGAAGAAAAGCATCTTCTTTTTCTCTCGTTTCCAGATAAGGGTCTTCGGCAAGCTGCATCTGCCTGCCGAAGTAATCATTGATCGCAGCAACGACTGCACGGGTATAAGACTTATACTGCTTTCTGTCCATGCCTTGCAGATATTCCCACGCCCGACGATCTTCTTCCCGTTCCAGATTCAAACGAATATTGGTGTTAATGATCTGCCTGCTCATACGGTACCTCCGTTCTGGCGTAAGCGCTGGGCGGCAAGAACCTCATAGCCCTTTGCCGTAGCGCAGATGTCGTCGTTGATCGTCACACGGTCTTTGTCGTACTCTCCGAAGTTACGGACAAGGCAGCTCCCGCCGCCCATGACATACAGACGCATCAGTTCAGGATTGTACTCATGCTCGCGGAGTCTGCGCATAATGCCGGACACATACTCTGTGGCTGTGCTGCGGATCACGGCAAGATACTGTTCTCCGATATCCGCTGTGCCAAAGCGGAGGATGTTTTCAATCACCGTATCATCCACGGCAGTACCGAACCTCTGCATCACGCTTTCCCGGACGGCAAGCATACACTGGTGGGTGCCGTATTTCTCGGTAAAGCACTTGCTGGGAACGGGCTTTCCGTTATTGATATACATGACGTTCATAGTGCCGTTACCGATGTCGCAGAGCATATTGACGCCCTTGAAGTCCCGGAGACGGTCTGCGACAGCAGAGAAACCCTGCGGGAACACATCGGCTCCGCCAAACTCCACATGATAGTCTTTTCCTCTGAAATTGAAATCCGCTGTTTCGTTTTTCAGAAGATACGCCCGGAACTCGTCCTTCTGTTCGCTTACCCAAGTGAGAGGCAGGCCGACTGCCAGATGAACACGGGCAGAGGAAAGCTGACGGATATTCAGTTCTCTGCCGATGGCGGCAAGAGTGAGGATATAATAGTCCTCGTCCATCATCTTGTCTGCCAGAAATTCCTTGTGATCTTCTCCGATGAGATAGAACCGGCCTTCATAAATGAGCAGATTGCTCTTGAAGGTCGGCTCCTTGTCGTAGGCTGTCACACCGGTCTTGAAGCAGGTGTGTGCCGTTTTGATGTTGCCGTAGCCATGGTCAATGCCGATGATTACGAGCTTGCTGTTGGTGTTCGTGTAAAAATTCATAGTTGTTCCTTTCTGCCGCTATGCGGCTGTAAAATGATTTGTTGTTTGAGGCACTTTCGTAGTCCGTCTCTTATCTTTGATAGCGCATAAGAATTATCACCTCCACCGGATTGCGCACTTTCAAAGAAAAAACAGTGGGCCATTTTTGACCCACTGCTGCTAACCGTAACAATTTGGCTGTACATTCTTCCAAGAGGTAAAAATTACCTCTTGGGGAAACGATGAAATTGAAGAAGTTTTCGGGCACAAAAAAGACGGCTCACAGGATCAATTCCTGAAGCCGCTCGGAAATGTTATCAACCCTTTTTCGCTGCTTTTACATTTTCGGTAGCCGCTACCGAAATCAGTGATCCGTCGCAGGATCGAGTTCCCATTTTGGGAACTTGAAAAACAGATTGCTTTTGTTACAGATAACGGCAACGGTTCAAAATGAACCGCTGATTTTTGTATGACACAGTTGCCTGATGTGGGGTGGATCATTTTGATCCACCCCACATTAAGCGTAACGCATTATCCATGTGGCACAGTGGATTTAAGCTCTGAAGGGTGTCAATAGTGCTGACACCCTTTTTTCTTTACTCCGGAAAGCAACAGAGTCAAACTTTATAATCACAAAACAACTGATCATTTTGTGCCAAACACGAATCGTAACGGCCCATAAACCAGCGTTCATTTCAAGTGGTCAATTTGACCACTTGGGACTAACCGTAACGCTCGTTCTTAATGGCTCCATCGGAGAACGGAAATTCGGGGGAAACCATCATCAGTAATATGAAAACTCCATGTGGCGTAGTGATAATATTCTCCTGACCTGATGTCAGTTAAACCGACACCAGGTTGTGAGTTGAAGTCATATCCTTTTCGTGACTGTACAGACACCAAACAGCAATTCCTGCAACAAAAAATCAAGTGACACTTTTTATCACTTGATTTTATTCGTAACGATCTTTCTTTCTGAGTTTCGTCCGGTGTGCTTTTGACAATTTTTGTCATAAGCATTTGCCGTAGTGTTCTTCGTAATTACGTTACGGTTATTGTGCATGTGACCAATTTGGTCACGTGCAGAGAACAGAGCATTGCAGGTTCGCTCTCGTTACGCATAATGTTAAGTCCTCAAAATGAGGACTTAACAGAAATAGGGCAGTTTTGTTTCAAGTTTTGCCGTAGATGTTACAGATGCTGCTAATTCCTCAAAATGAGGATTTACCAAAAATCGGAATGTTTTGCTTCGATCTTTTCTGTTGGCGTTACAGATGCTGCCAAGGGGAAAAATTTACCCTTTGGAAGCAATCGTAGCGGTGAGCCTTTATTATCTCTCTGTTCTTGTTAGAGGATAGTGCCAAGTCCTCAAAATGAGGACTTGGGATCAACCGTAACATGGTTCTTTTTCTTTTCAGGTTTCTGTTAAAGATAGCGGAATTGGGTCAATTCGACCCAATTCCATCAATCGTAACGGCTGTCCTTTTTGATTGGAAGCGTTGCAGATAGTGCTGAGTGATCAATTTGGTCACCACCACTCGCTGTACTTTTTCGGTATGCTTTCTGCCGACAGGCGTTGCTGCAATATACGGCATCGGAGCGTTTAGGGGTGAAGGTTTTGCCGCAGGTCTTGCAGACCATATCCTTGCGTTTCTCCAACCGCTTTTCCCGTTTACGCCTCCAAAAGCCCAGATAAAAGCACCGCTCGCTGCAATATTTCTTAGTTGGGACTTCGGTGTAGAAGATTTTAGCGCATCCTCCACAGATGATCCGGCGAACAGGCCGAACGAAGTTTTCAGGGCCTCCATTGAGCAGCTGATACCGGTAATCTTCCTTCAGCTGTTTCTGATTCTCCTGTTCCCAAAGGCTGTTATTCCACATGATTTGTCACCGTCCCTTCGCCCGGCGGCAAGGATTTCTGCTTTCTTTCCGCCGCTTTTCGTTCACCCTGCCTCTTGATCTGCGCCTTGTAGCCGCATTCCTCACTGCAATATCTGGCGTTCCATCTTGCTGTGGTAAAGGTTTTGCCGCAGTAACCGCAGACACATTCCCGGCTTCGTTCCTCTGCCGCTTGCTGGCGGTAGTATTTCTGCTGACAGGAAGGACTGCAATACATAGCGTTGGAACGCTTTGCTTCAAACTCTTTGCCGCAGCAGACACAGGTTTTCTTAAACGGCTCACCCGGCACAATAAGCCCTTCCTGAATCTTGCGATAGCGTTCCCGGCTTCGGATACGATGCCTTTTCAGCTGCTCCTGCCGCTTTTCCTCTTCCGGCGTCAGCTCCGGTGCGGGAAGCTCAAAGCGTCCGATGAAGTTCAGATAGATCTCGATTTCCTGTACACGGTCTCCGTCCACCTTTTCCGGGGCATGGACGATGATCTTCTCAATGAACTCGTTGATCATCTGCGTGGTCAGCTCGGAGAAGTCCGCGTATTTCTTCGCCAGCATAAGAAACTGCTCGGCACGGTCGGTGTCTTCCTCATAGGAGGATAGCTGTTCCTCTGCTTCTGTGACAGCGGAAGTCAGTTCTTTCTGTTCTGCCTCATAGTCTTTCAGCAGACCGTCAAAGCGTTCCTCAGAGATGCGTCCCACGGCAAAGGATTCGTAGAGCTTCTTAATGATAGTATCCAGTTCGGCAATGCGCTTGCGGTCTTTGTTCAGCAGGCGTTTTGCGTCCTTCGCAGCCTCTTTCTGCCGTATCTGAGAGGCAGAACGTACCTTTTCCAGAAATGCCTCCTGATCGGAGATGGCAAAGGTGCTGACGGTTCGGATCGTGTCCAGAACAAGGGTGCGCAGATTTTTCGTTGTGATATAATGACCGGAACAGGCATGATACCGTTTCTGTTTTGCCAGCGTGTAGGAGGAACAGTCAAAGAAGTCCGACGGATAATTGCCTTTTTCCGCATTGCCTCGTGAACGGTGGTTATACATCTTTTCCCCACAGTCGGCGCAGTACAGAAGCCCGGTAAAGGGATTGGCAACACCGATGGTGTCGATGCGCTTCGGCGTTTTGCGGAGCTTCTGTGCAAGCTCCCACGTCTCCCGGTCAACAATGGCTTCATGGGTGTCCTTGAAGATCAGCCATTCGTCCTTCGGGTTTTTGACGCTGTGTTTGTCCTTATAAGATGCTTTGTGGGAACGGAAGTTGACGGTATCGCCCATATACTCCGGCTTGGAGAGGATGTTTCCGACGATATAACCGCTCCAGTTATACGGGTTCGGATATTCTTCCTTGCTTTTCCATATCCCTCTATTTTGTTTGCCCCAATAGACGGCAGGTGTTTCCACCTTGTCGTCAAAGAGGATGCGGGCAATGTCATAGGGGCCTTTTCCGTCAATAGTCAGACGGAAGATTCTGCGTACAACAGCGGCTGCTTCCTCGTCGATCAGCCAGTGGTGCTTGTCTTGCGGGTCTTTCTTATACCCGTAGATCACGCAGTTTGTAATGGGCTTGCCGGATTCACCCTTGACCCGGATCGCCGTTTTCTGCTTGCGGCTCAGGTCTCTCAGATACCATTCGTTCATGATATTGAGGAAGGGGGCAAATTCGCTTGTGGTCTGGTCATCGCTGTCCACACCGTTTGCAATGGCAATAAAATGAACGCCTCGCTCACGGAACATGACATCCGTATAAAAGCCGGTCTGAAGATAATCCCTGCCAACGCGGCTCATGTCCTTTACAATGACGTGAGCCACTTTCCCGGCTTCAATATCTTCCACCAGCTTTTTCCAAGCAGGGCGCTCAAAATTACCGCCGCTCCATCCGTCATCCGTATAATGGACGCAGTTAGAGTAGCCTCTCTGTGCGGCATAGCCTTCGAGATATTTTTTCTGATTGACAATAGAATTGCTATCTCCGGCGTTGTCATCGTCGCGGGACAGTCTTTCATATAGAGCTGTGATCTTGCCCTCAGTCTGATTTACGCTCATGATGCGCTCCTTTCAGACTGTCGGCTCATTTGTGGTGCTTCCATTATACCACAAAAATCGCCCGTTTCCATAGCCTCATTACGAACAATCCGTAAAATTTTATCCTCCATGGTTTCCTGTCCGGTATCGCTGAACATCACCTTGACCTTAAAAGTGGTCGCTCCGATGCGGCGGGTTATATAACCATAGGAGTTTTCTGCTCTCTTTTCCATAATGCCTCTCTTTCTGCACAATGCTGTGCTGCGTAATGTTTTGTGAAATAAAAAAAGACCGAAGCTCCGGCTGCTGCGGAGTTTCGGATGTATCGGGAACCTGCGGAATTGCTCACGCAGGATTTATGTCGTATTGTCATGTGTCATACGATCATTTTTTATGGAAGCCCCCCTTTAGCTGTGTTTTGAGGCAGAAAATATGCCCCGGTGTTTTTCTCCCTCTACTTATAGGAGATTTGACACCCCAATTTCGGAACTGTTTTGAAAAATTCCTCAAAAATATTTTTCGGACGGGTATGCCATGTCATGAGAGACAAGGCTTGTATAGTAGCTGTCTATGGTCGCAGGGGCGTTATACAGTGCCGCAAGCAGGTATTTCTTGATGTTCCGTACCTCCGTCGTGTTCTTTGCCATACAGTCAAGCACATACTCGATGTGCATACTGTTCAGCTTCAGGAGCCGGCTCTTTACCACTTCTGCAGGGTAATCGTCTCCGGCGATACGGAGCGTTTTTCGATTTGTACAGACTGTATCCGTCATAAGCTCCAAAAGCTCGTCTATACGCTCACGGTCAAGACGGTGGTTTTCGGTCAGGACGTCGTATTCGATGTTCTCCTTCAAAAGCTCTCTGTATTGCTCTCGTTTCACCATCTCATCCGTTCCCATCCGATCATCGGTCTGCGTATGATTTGATAGGATAGGAATTGATTCCTCTGTACTTGATAGTTGTATATTTGATTCTTTAGTACTTAATTGGGGGCGTTTTTCCTGTTCAGGTTTTTCCTGCGCAGGATTCTCCTGAACAGGGTTTTCCTGAACGGGAAAATCCCGTTTAGGTGAAATATCTTCCTTCGGGTACTCAAGGATCGTATATTCCATTTCGCCAACACGCCCTTTATCGTCCCGGACGCGCTTGCGGACGATATATCCGGCTTCCTCCAGTTCCTTTACTGCTGCGGCGATACTGTCCACACCGTCCCGGCATATCCTTGCAAGACCTTTGAGGGTATAGTCCCAATCGTCCGGCAGGGACAGCATGAGGGACAGAAGTCCCTTTGCCTTTAAGGACAGTGTTGTGTTCCTCAAATGATGGTTTGCCATCACGGTATAATCTCTTGTCTTTTCCACTCTGAAAACTGCCATTTTCTTTAACCTCCTCCTAAAACGAAAAAAGCGCCCGCAGAAACTGCGAACGCCTGAAAGGTGAATGCTCCCTCTACTTATAGGAGATTTGAGGGTGTGATTTCGGAACTGTTTTGAAAATGTTTTCGAATTATTTTCAAATTTCTTTTGAAAGTATGGTATAATGATAAAAAAGTTCCGTAAGGAGGTGGCGGCAATGAAGGATTCCGAGAATGAATACGGCTTTGACGATCTCAGCCGGGAAACCAGTGAAGAAGCCGTTTATGCCCTTGCCGCCTCATTCCGAGATGTTGACCGTGACGACGAGCGGCCCGATGAAGCTGAATTTACGGAAAAGATAGCGGCAGAACTGGCAGCGGAGCAGCCTATTTTGGAAACACCTGTCCCGCCGCCTGAGCCGGAACCAAAAAACGAAGCGGAGAAAAAGAGACGAGACCTCAAGAAGAAGCTCCGCGAAGAAGCGCTGGAGCGCATGGAAAATGCGGCAAGGACGCTTCCTGAATACAATGAGGTCATACGGGTCTGGAATCATCTGGACGAAAACCGGGAGCGCAGAGAACGAAATCATGAGCTGCTGCGCGGCGATGTTCCCTTGGAATACGGAGTTAAGAACACCTTTGACGCACTGATCTTCCCGGAACTAAGTCTGACCGAACGGCAGATCTTACAAGGGTATTTTCTTGATCTTCTTGCCGACTGTCCCTATGAGATGCACGATCTGACAACAAGGAAATATATCCGGGATGCGGTCATGAATATGAAAGAGCCCCATAAGGAGCTTTTATACTTCATGGGGATGTACCGTTTTTCACCGCAGAGGATGGCAAGAATGCGGAACCAGACGGACAGAAATATCCGAAAAGTCCGGGATGTTATGTATAAGAAGCTCCGAAAGAAGCTGTATAATTCGTTGATGGCAATGATGGAGCGAGGCTACAAGCCCACGGAACAGGAAAAACAGTTCATACGGCGGTACGAGAACGGAATGGAGGAACCCGATGAAAACACTATTTGAACATACAAGCGCAAGCTGGATACGATACAGTGATTATGAATGGAAAGAAAAGGACGGGATACTTTATCTGCTCCCGACACTGGGCGCAATGCCGAAGCCGTATGACCCGATGAAGGATGCGGAAACTCTGGTCTTAGCGGCTATGGATATAGGGCTTATGTGCTTTCTGAAAAAGCCGGATGTGGAGATACAGGCGGCGATCATAGAGTTTGTCCGCAAGTACGGGCTTCTTGGTATTATGACGGCGCTGCCCACAACGGCAAAGTTTGTGGAGTATGAGAAGGTCTATCTTCCGAAAAACGCGCTGATCCGGGAGGAAACGATGGAAACGACGGATTACCTTGATCTGTTTTTTCCGTTTACAAAGCCGGACTTCACAAAAAGAGGTATGGAATCCGTATGGAATGAAACCGACAGGACGATGATCCCCATCATTATGGCGTATGGAGAATACCCGCAGTCTGCGGTCATGAGCTTCATGCGGAACTACGGGGAACGGTATGACTGGCTGAAAAGCATCTTCCGGGACTGGGCATTTACCTTTATGACTTCCGTCCTGTATTACGCAGATAAGGACAGTCTGGACGAGGACAGTCTGATGCTCTACCAAAAGGGCATGGAGGCTTTTGACGGCAATGCGCCGACCTACCACATAGAGCTGAGAGACAAGCCGGTGCTTGTCTGGGACTTCCATTCGCTGATGCTGGATATAAAGATGCTGTTCTCCCTCATGCTGACGGATGAAGCAAGACCCCTGCGTATGTGCAAGAACTGCCAGAAGGCGTTCATTGCAGAACGGGCTAACATGGTGTTCTGTTCCTCCGCTTGCAGAAAACAATACGGGGAAAATTCAAAAAAATAACGCAAAAAGTAAAAGTGCTACCACTGGTTGCGCAAAAGTAAAGCATGGGCGGTTTATTTTTGACCGCCCATTTCTTAAAATGAGCTCAGATAACGTAAGGAGTGTGCATGATGAGATTACAAGACAAGCTGTATCAACTAAGAAAAGGAAAAGGTCTTTCACAGATGGATTTGGCAGAAGCAATTAATGTTTCGAGACAGGCAATCTCAAAATGGGAAACCGGAACAGCGCTGCCTACCATAGAGAACTTTCTGTCCCTCAGCAAACTGTATGGTGTTTCTGTTGATTATCTGGTAGATGATGAAATTGAAAGCGATATGGAAATCCCAGTAGTCAAAGCAACAGCTGGATATTATAAGCAGCGAAACAAGATGACAGTAACTTATATTATCGTAGCTTGCTGCATTGCTATAATAGCCATAGTGGTGGGTTTTGCAACACATTCCATCGCTACGGTTACACTGGCATTATTGCTTATTGGTACTGTATGCCTTGTATCCTACATCCTTCGTTATCTAATTCGTTTTCTGTCTTACAGAGGCGGGAGTGAAAGGAGGGCATCTAAATCCGCCGCTCACGATGATGTTTTTGAAACACGGTCTGAGAAAGGAGACACACAATGAAAAAGTATTTCACTAAAATCTTATCGCTAATGATGGCACTTGCTTTGGTTTTATCATTGGGTGCAGTAAACGCATTCGCCGCTGAAAAAGAGGATTCGTATGCTGAGAAAATCTCCGAAAACGCTTTATGCTTTGCAAACATTGATAGCATGAGTGTTGGCGAGAAAATTGAAGTATCTGTTGTTGATCGAAATGGCGATCCGGCGGTTGTAGGCATCGAAAAAGTTGCCTCTCCAAATGACCATAAGATTCTTCCTGGAAAAGCAACTTCTTCTACCTACAAAGTGTATTACACGGGCGTAGTCATTAACTGTCGCTTCTACATGACAGTATCAAACAACCAAGTCACGAGCGTATATGATGACTGGATTTTGATTATTGGCGGTTCTTACGACAACGATTCCTTGACAAGAACAAGCACCTACGGAAAACTCTCGTTCAAAGTAACCGCCTATGCGGGTATTATGTCCGCAAAGTGTTGGCTTAAAGGCACCGTAACCGGAAGCGGAAACGATATTACTGTTTCTTATCAGATGTGAGGAAATGCAAGATGAATAGCATTGCAACTATCCTATTACCGATCGCTTCTGCTGTTGGTATCGCAATTGTGGTTTTAATTGCACGGTTCATCTTTAAAAAATTCAATATGATTAAAGAAGATTGAATATGGGAAAAGTCCCATATAATATTGTAGAATGGAGGCTATTATTAAGATGAAGAAATTGCTGAGTATTTTTTTGGCAATAGCAATGATCTTTTCAATGGCTGCTACCGCCAGTGCGGCCTCTCTCAACGACGCAGAAAAATCGAACTTCACCATTACGGAAAACAGAGGTGTTCGAACAGTTATAGACCGCAAAACAGGAGCGGAGGCTTCTTATGATATGGTGAATAATATTTTAGTTGTAAAAGATTCGCCGACAGCGAAGGAGGTCGTTCTTGATTTAACAAAGTATGCAAATATTGCCAGCAAATCTGGCTCTGCATATTCCAAAAACAATGAGTATGGATATAGTTCAAAAGGAAATCCTGCATTGTGGACTTTGCAGATTCCCAATTCCATTAAGTTTACTTATGAGCGAACTCAGGGCGCTCTGATTGCATCTTTTGTGTCAAATGTTGACAGGCTGATCGACCAAGAGAACGAAATGTGGCTTTTATATGGTGGAGGTATTGTGTCAGCGCTTCTTGTAGTGGTAAGTGGAGGACTTGCAGTTGCGATTATTGCATTATTAGGCGTCGGTGTCGATGTTGGCGCTGTAATGAATGGTATCAACGCGATAAAAACATATAAGAGCAATGCAACCTATTATTTTGGCCGGATAGTATCTTACTCTACGCCGTAATAATATTTTCGCAGTAGCATTCTTATCAACAAAAAAACACGTGAAAGGAGACATAATAGATGAGCCAACTTAAAAAAGCATTTTCTGTTGTCCTTACTGTATGCTTAATTCTATCAATAGGTACCTATGCAAATGCCGCCAGCTTAGATGAGGATCAAAAAAGCCAGTATGAAATAATTACTGTTGAAACAAATGAGATCAGCATTACTTCTCCGTCTAAAATGGCAGTATGCGAACCGAAAATTTGTCGCACTCAAGACGACTATGAGGACTATATTCTTTATGGTGAAAAAAACTTTGTTTTTTCACCTGATACCATTAGTGTTGAGGAACTTCTTAAAAAATCTACCAACATTCAAACGTTGCGCAATGGAAATCAAACCGGAACATTTCAATCCCCCAAAATGGATACAGGAACGCCATTTGTAAAATGGTACTACACAGTTGATTATGAAATAGAACCTTTCTCGAATGGGTATGGGTGGCGCTTTAAGAGCGTTCAGGGTCACATTTTTATCCAAAAAGGAATTTTGCTTTATACATGGGCAAATACTTGCATTGTAACCGTTGAAAGTGCAACTCATTCGCTCAATGCAGCGAGAACAGCAGTTACTATAAATGTTGGATTGAAATTCGATGTGACAACGGATGCTTTTTTAGGAGTAGTTACTTATCGAGAAAATCACTCTCATACAACATCCATTTCAAATCTTGCCCCGTATTAAGGAGTTTCCCATGCGGAAGTTTATCTTCGGACTGTATATTATTGCTCTCATAGTAACAATAATTACTTTATTTGGCAGCCTAATATCATATGTTAAAGATAATCTCGATGCAGCGCTATCGTTTGCAATAGTTTGCGCAGTATCTGCGATTATCGGTGCCTTTGCTGCAGCAATTAAATATCGGCTTTTCAAACAATAATATTGTCAAGAAAAAACATACGCTTCATGATATGTGGAGCATAACAGCAACAAAACGATGCCCGCGCTTTCGGTTCCCATTGCCAAAAGTGCGGGCTTTCGCTATACTGTTTATGTTTCGGGGTACAGGCGGTCTCCTTCGATGATCTCATCCAATGTGCGCGGCGTATAGTCCATATATGGGAGCATACAGCCCACATTGATGAAGTTTCCCTTTGCATGACCCTGCTCTGTGCAGGAGGCTTTGATCTCCGCACGGAGTTTTTTGAGGAAATCGTACTCACGGGTTCGATGCACATGACCGTAGAGCATCCAGCAGTTTTCATTGTAGGCTGCTTTATGAAACGGCATGGCATAATGGCTCATGATAACGTGCCTGCCATCGTCTGTGATTTCCTTGTAGTCTTTGACGTCCTGAAAGAATTTTCGAACCTCCCGGCTGAATTGCTTTGGGTCGTGGTTGCCGGTAATCAAAACCTTATTGCCTGCAAGTGGGCCGAGGTAGAACGGCCACTCCGATTCCTTTGCCCAGATGAAATCACCGATCACGTACACAGTGTCATTGCCGGTTACCCGGCTGTTCCAGTTATTCAGAATGGTATCGTGCATTTCGGTAAGATCAGCAAAGGGACGATTATCAAATCGAATGATATTTGCATGACCGAGATGCAGGTCTGCAATGTAGTAATTTGCCATTGTGTCACCGTCTTTCGTGATATGGAATGTCAATGCCCATTATACATCATAAACCAGCTCGTGCAGGATGATTTCTTCTGCGCGGTTATGGATGCTGTTCATGCGGCGTACCCACTCCATCTGGTCGGCGGCTTTTAGAGTTTCAGTGACATTTTCCTGTTCTGCCATCTGAGAGACAATACGGTCAAGACGTTCCTTGCAGGACTGGTCGATTTCATGCAGATGATCCCAAAGCGACCCGTTCATCAGCATGGCAGTGTAGATACCATTATGATGCTCCTTCAAAAATGTGCGCCGTAAGCGTCCATATTTGCCGAGCGGAGTGTCGCTGCCTTCTGGCGGCAGCAGGTTCGGGATGAGATAATCGCCCTCCTGACGGTATGTGCCGCCCATTTGTTCATACAGAGATTTCATAAAAATGGCTCCTTTCTGATGATTTTTCAGCGGTTATAAGGGATTTTTCTTCTCCTTTCCTATAACTGCTTTTCAATTCACCACAAATGAGCCGCAGTCATATGTATTAGGTGGCTGAAACCACCCTTTACATAGTAACTCTTGGTTCTGGATGCTGTTGGATTCGCCTTCCCGGTCATCCTCCTGGCTGAGCCTGGCGTATAAAATGGTATATTTCTGGTTTGCCTGTTTCATAAGTACCTCCTTCTTGTTGGCAAACCGATACGGAATGTGGGATTGCGGATGGCTCCGCAATCCCAAGCATACCGAAGAGTTTGCCGGAAGTCTACTGATTTTCAGAAAGAATTTCGCTCCGATTGCTGCTCCTTGTCGATTAAAGCAAGGAGCTTATCGGTGGGAGTTGAAACAGCGTCTTTGGGGAACACCGATCTGACGGCAAACTTCTTTCCGCCCACCATCATCCGGCGTTCCAGACAAAGGCCGTCTGGTTCCTCCTTCAGTTCCGTATCCTCGACCAGCACGACCGGTGTGCCGTCAAGCTTGCTGTCAATTAGACCTGCCGTATCATA
>CAZLHW010000021.1:0-18010 GCA_964559085.1 uncultured Acidobacteriota bacterium
TCCCTTCTCCTGCTTCAGATTCAGCGTGATGCTTTTTTTATTCCGATTCGCGGTCTCAAAAAGGATGTTCTCGCCGTTGGCCAGCGTCATCGACGATCCAAAGACGGCCGAAGTGCCCCGCGACGGATCCCCTTTTTCTCTATCTTCAACTTTTATGATTTCGGCTCCCAAATCCCCCAGCATGTAGCAGGCCGTGGGCGCGCTCAAATAACCGGCGCATTCTATAACCCGGATTCCCTGCAACGGTCCACCACTCATACTCCCCCCCTTCCAGAATTACGAGTTACGAATGACGAATTACGAATTGAAACATGCTTTGCGATTTGCGGCTTTTCAATTCGCAAATCGTCATTCGTAATTCGTAACTATGTTTTGAGCCAGCGGAGCAGCTTCAGCTCCTCCGGGCTTGGTTCCGGAACGTCTTCGACAACAGGCGCTGTTTTCAAATCCCAGCCGCAATGTTTTTTGATTTCCTTCACTCTGTCTTCCAGTTTCGGCGCACGGGGATTTGGGAAGCAGGCGGCAAGGCGCACTTCATCCTGCGGATTGTGTTTTCGAAAAATGCCCATGGTTGAAACAACCGTAGTCACCGCATCACCCCGACCGGTGACATAGGCCAATCGGTCGACAAACCGGTCCTTGGACTGATCGAGGCAAATTATGGCCTCGCGTGCATTGAGCGCATCGTTGGCGCCGCCCGACCCGACCAGAAAGGCGCCTTTGGAAGTCCTTGTGGAATTGATATTGCCGTACCGGTCCATTTGTCCCGCCCCCAGGATGCTCAAACACCTGTTGTTCTCGCCTCCGACAATGACACCCTGCATCATAATGGTGTCGGTCAGCATCTTGGAGCGGCGGACGCCGGCTTCGTTTGCAAGAATCGGTTCGCCGGGAACGGGTGCATAGCCGATCTGCCCGTTGCCCGTGCCCAATTCAAACCGATCCTCCTTCGACTGGTAGTAGGCGAGAAAAGCGGCCGTTGCCGCGGCGCCGGCTCCCGCAAGCACTATTTTGTGCCCATGCTTTTTCACGCTGCCAAGGATTTCCCGGGCCAGCGCGATCAGCATCATTTCCCGCGGCGTGTATTCCCCGGCGCCGGCTTCCTCCGCGTTTGCGGCATGCGCGAATGCGTCTTTCACCTTCCCTGCAGCCTCTTTCAGATCCGCAACACGCCGTGCTCCCAGCTTTTCAATGTAGCGGGCGTGGGATTCGCAGTGCAAAATCCATTCGCGGATCCACGCATCGAGCGCAGGCTCGCTGCCGGCGGCGTCGTAGAGAGCATTGAGAAAATCGAGGTCTTTTTCATAGGGCTCGACATCGGCGATGCCTGGATTCGCCAGCGAAAAGGGGTGTAATCCCAGCGGAGCTTCAACTACCGCCTGAACCGCATACGACGGGATCTTGACCAGCGCTGCATATCTCCGAATGAAGTCCTCGGACACGATCTTTTCAACAGTGACGACGGCCCCCCCTTTGCTCGCCAGAGCACCCCATAAATCCTCACCATAAGGGGCGCACAGAATCGTATTCCCCTCCGCATCCGCAACGCAGCCATGCAGAATGGAAATATCCGGAAGGAGCGCGCGCACGAGGCCCGTCGGGCATCCCGATCCGAAGGGATCTTCAAGAATCCTGAAGGAATCGGCATTGTCCTCTGCGATACTGCTTCCCATCACGGATCGCGTAGGCATAAACGGGACGCCGAAGGCGCCGGCCATAAGGCGCTGCTGGAGGGAATTCAGCGTCCAGTTTTCCAGCTCGACCTGCCTGCCTTCAAACGCGGCCTGAAGAACACGGCTTGGGCGCCCGGATGCGGCGATGTTGGCTCCCACCGAGCAAATAAGCTTCTTCACAAGCTTCGCGTGGACAAGCGTCAGCGCGAACCCGGTCACCGTGCTTTGTATCAAGGTGAATTCAGGATTCTTCCCCCAGAACTGCCGAACAACCTCGCAGATGGCCGCGCTGGGCCCCCCGATTCCGGCGGCCAGATGCAATTGCATTCCGGGCTTTACATAGCGCGCTACCGCTTCCCTGAGATCCAGAACTTTCCCCTGCGGTCCCATTACAGCCATAGCCAACCTTCATCCCCATATGCTCCGCCTACTTTATTCCGAGACGGCGGAAAATTATAGGATTTAAATCATGACGCGTTCCCGTTTTCGAGTTCCCGGTTCCCGGTCAAATGCGAGCCGCTTTCAACCGGGAACCGGGAGCTTTGAAGCAGGAACTACTGGGAGCGTGTCCGAGAATTAGGATGTGCCCCTAGCCCAGCCGGCCCTGCCAGGGAGTTGCGGGAGTGCCCAACAGATCAATCCACACGTTTTTCATCATGCTGTATTCATCGAGAACCATGATGGAGTTTTCCTTGCTGTGGCCGGATTCCTTGCAGCCGCCCCACGGGCATTCAAAAACGATCGACAGGTGCTGGTTCAGCCAGACGGTTCCGACTTTAAGCTGCTTGGTCATGACGAGTCCCTGGCGGATATCCCGGGTCCAGATCGAGGCGCACAGGCCGAACCGGGAATCATTGGCAATAGCCACGGCATCCTCCGGAGTCTTGAATTTTGCCAGCCCCACCACGGGGCCGAACACCTCTTCCTGCATGATTTCGGACTTAGGATCACAGTCGCCGAAAATTGTGGGCGCGACAAAATACCCGTCCTTCGTTTCCGGGGTGTTCGGGCGTTCGCCCCCCAGCAGGAGCTTGGCGCCGGATTGTTTCGCGCGCGCGACAAAGCGCTCAATGTTGTCTCGATGCCCCTTATAAGCCACCGGACCTACCATGGTCTCGGGGTTCAACGGATCTCCGACGCGAAGTTTTTTCGCGGCGGCAACAAATTTTTCGGCAAATTCATCATAGACGGATTCCTGAACAAGAAACCGGCTCGCGGCGCCGCAGTTCGGGCCTGAATTGCAGCACGCGCCCCAGACGGCCCCCTCCACCGTCGCCTTCATGTCTGCGTCGGGCATCACGATAAAAGCATTCTTGCCCCCCAGTTCGCAGGCAACGGGCTTCACGGCCGCGCTTGCAAGAGCCAGGATCCTCTTTCCAGTTTCGGAATCGCCCGTGAAGTTAATCTTGGCAACGTGCGGATGCTTGACGATCGCCTCGCCCACCGAGGCACCGGGCCCCGACAGGATATTGAGCACACCCGGAGGGAAACCGGCCTCGATCGCCAGTTCGCCGAGCTTGAGCACGGTGAGAGGAGCGCAGGATGCGGGCTTCACGATGGCGGTGTTTCCCATCATGAGCGCGGGAGTGATTTTGGATACGGCTGTGACCAGTGGGAAATTCCAGGGAGTGATCAGGCCGACGACGCCCAGCGGCTGGCGAATTGTCATCGTCATCGCATTGGGACCCGCCAGCCAGGTTTTTCCCGTCATCGCTCTGGCCACGCCTGCCATGAATTCGAAATGCTGCGCGTCAAACGTCATGTCAAAGTTGAAGGTTTTGAAGATAGGCCCCCCGTATTGCATGGTCTCCAGTCTCGCCCACTCATCGCGTTTCTTTCTGAGAAGCTCGGCCATTTTGAAGAACAGCGCCGCCTTGTCTGTCGGCGAGACTTCCGCCCATGCCGGCGCCGCCTTGTATGCGGCTTCCGCCGCTCTTTCAACTTCTGCAGAACTGCACCGGGGCGCAAGCCCCACCAAAGTGCCGTTGGCAGGATTGATCACCTCCATCGTCTCTTTGGAATCTGCTTCGCATAACTCCCCGTTGATCAGCATTCTGTATTCTGCGGTCATAATTGCCTCCCTAAATTTTCCGTTTCCGTTTTTTCAGCAGGAAAATCCAAACACAGCCGCTTCCGGATCGCCATTTCTTCTCATTGTCTCAATTGCAGCGACGCTTCCAGCCGGAGCGCCTCGATGGTTTCAACGGCGTCGGCGCCCTGCCATTCTTTCAAGAATGCTTCCAGTTCGCGCCGGGCTTCAGCCGGCCTGCCTCTGTCCTTCAGGAGCCGTGCGAGGTGGAAACGCGAGAAAGCAAAGTGCGGAGTAGACGCAAGGCTTTCCCGGTAAGCCTGTTCGGCACCAGCCGTCTGCATCATCTTTTCGTAAATCTGGCCGATTGCGTCATAAAAGAAGGCGCAGTCAAACGGCTTGTTCCAGTATCCGAGTTTGAACTTAATCCATTTGAGATCGTTGACCGCCTCTCTGGCTTCCGCATAGCGCCCCTCTTCCGCGAGGATCCATGCATGAAGATGGATCCAGTATTTATAGGCCGGCTTATAGTTCATGGCATTGATCGAATTGGAATCGAGGATGCGGCGCAGTTGAGCAAGGGCTTCCCCTGAAGAAGATCCCGCAGCGTTTGCCCTTCCAGTAATTCCATGGCGATGAAGCACCGGTCCTGATGCCTTCCTGCCTCGTATATCTCGCAGATATTGGGATGATTGAGTCCTGACGCGGCGCAAGCTTCACGCTGCAACTGCTGATGAAATGCCGGGCCGAAGGCCGCAGTTGACGGGAAAATTTTAAGGGCGACATCCCGGCCCAGTTTCGTATCCCGGGCACGACAAACCGGTCCCGGGCTTCCGGTTCCAAGCCCGTCCTGGATTTCATAATGCGCGAGCCTTTCCATCATCGGAGTTTTCCCATGCCTGGATTGAGGGGACCCTGCGCCGGAAGCGCCCAGGGATCGATTGGCGATCCGATCGATCCACAGGCGCCCCGTCAAACCGCGGATGCGAAAAGGAAATAATCTCTTTTGCCCGGGAGACTGTTCCGGGAGCGTGTCCTAGAATTTCACCCTGGGGATCTGGTCTTCTTTCATGCTGTCCGCGAATGTCCAGAAATAGGCTTCGCCGGTGTAGATCTTGAACACTTCCAACAGCGGATTGTCCGGCTCGGTGATCCCGAAGTTTTTGACGAAAGGCCTTTCCTCAATGCACTTTTTTTTCACTTCAAGATCGTCGATAAACCGGACTTTCCCGGAAACCCTCATCACCTTGCTGAAGTCCTTGGTGCAGAAATATACTTCGACATTCGGATTTTTCTGCAGCTGTTTGCACATCGCTTTGACGGATTGAGCCTGGAAATAAAACCCCGTCTCATCGGCATACCACATGCCAAGACAGCGCACGCGGGGCTTGTCCCCCTCGACGGTAGCCAGATAGCAGGTTTTATTCTCGTTGGCAAAATTTGCGTATTCCTTCAAATCCATAAAAATCTCCTTAATGCATGGGCCTGGCGTTTCGCACTGCCTGCATCACCCCATCTTTCGAAGACATGTCTTCAATCTGCCTTGAAAAGATCTGGGTCACAGACATCGGGCATTCGAGAAAAAAGTGCAATGATCCCGCACGCCATCTGAGATACAATCCAACAGGTGGGGCAATCCTAGTTACAGTTCCCGGAACGGTCAAGGAAAAATAGAAACCGTGCGTCGCACGCTGCACCTCGATAAAGCGGAGATACGCTATGCAGGAAGAATATAAACCCTGGACTTGGAAAGTGCCCGAGGGTTTTTCACCCGTCGATCAGGACAGGCCGCGTCAGGACGCCCATGACAAGCTGTCCGGCCAGGCCGTCTTCACTCGAGACATCCATTTTCCCGGCATGCTGTATGCCAAGATCCTCACTTCGCCCTACGCGCACGCCAGAATCGTGAGCATGGATACGACCAAAGCCGAAGCGCTGCCGGGAGTTCGGGACGTTCTGCGATTCGACGATCCGGATATCGCGCTGGAAAACGTCACCGGGGGATATTGTTCCAGCCAGTACAACATTCTTACGCTTCCGCGCACCGGCGATTTTTATCAGCATCCGATGGGCGTCGCGGTGGTGGCCGACAGCGAGGAGATTTGCGACCGTGCGCTCCGTCTGGTGGAAATCCGATGGGAAGAGCTCCCCTTCATTCTGGACATGGAAGAATCGCTGAAGCCGACGGCGCCGGCCATTATGCCGGAAGTGCTGCGGTTGAATAAGACGGCGGCTCCGCCGAACACGGTTGTCACCCAAACAACGGAAATCGGCGATGTGCAGAAGGGATTTTCGGAAGCGGACAAGGTCCTGGAATACACGCTGACGCGCGCAACCAATACGCCTGCAGGCGTCGAAGCCATGGCCTGCGTCGTGCAGTGGAGAGGCGACTGCCTGGACATCTGGGCGCATCATACCTCGCATATGCAGCCCATTCTCGCGAGCGCGATTTCGCCGTCGGTCCCCTTGAACAATGTCGCGCTCGGATACGCGCCGACAACGCTTGAGGTGAAAGCGCCGCCGAAAAACAGGCGAGATCCGATCCCCGCTATCTGCGAGTACAGCAAGATCACGGCAACCATTCCTTATCAGGGCGCCTGGTACGGCGGCTTCGCATGGCTTGCCTACTCCGTCGCTTTCATCCGCATGGCGGCCATCCTGGCGAAAAGAGCCGGAAGCCGCCCGGTGAAAGTGCTGTTTGACGAAAGCAATTTTTATGCGAACGGCGACGACGCGGCTGTATATAAATGCAGGGGCGGTGCCAAAAAAGACGGGACTATCACCGCCTGCGACTGGCACGTCACCGGGCCGTTTGGCGAACTGCACATCGACAAGACGCACGAATCCACCTGCATCCCCAATCTGAAAAACACGCAGGAATGGGCTCTCATCAACACAGGACACCATGTCTGCTTCCGGCACGGCGCCCACTGCTGCGTGCCGCACAACGTAATGTTCGATAAAGTCGCGGCCGCCTTCGGCCTCGATCCAACCGAAGTCGCACTTAAAAATGACGGCTGCCGGGGGCACGACTGGGAATGGGTCGCCCGGTATCAGAAGGAAAACGGATTCCCCCAGAGGCAGAGCTTGAAGGAAGTCATTGAGCTGGGGAAAAAAGCCATCGATTGGGATCAGAAATGGCACGCCCCGGGCGCCCTGAAGCTGCCGAACGGACGCATGCACGGACTGGGCTTTGTCCATATCAATGAGTGGAGTTGGATGGCGGGCCGGCAGTTCGGATGCCTGATTCTGCGCGAAGGAAAAGTCCACATCATCGGCGAACGGGCGGATTTCGGCATGGATACGGAATCTTCTTTCCGGCAATGTGTCGCCGCGGAAGCGGGAATGCGGTATGAAGACACGGTCATTCACGTGCAGCGGTCGGACGCGGGCGCTTACCAGTTCTGGGTGCCCGGCGGCGCCATGGGAATCGGCAATTCCACGCCGCAGCTTGTGCTCGCCGCGAGAGAGCTGAAGAAAAAAATCCTCAACTGCGCCGTCCGTCCCGGTTCGGGCGGCCTGAGGATGCCGGGCATGGGAACGCCGCAGCCGATGTTCCCCGGAAAAACGATTGAAGAATTGGACATCAGGGACAGCTGCGTTTATGAAAAAGCGAATCCCGCCAACAGAAGGAGTGTTAAGGAAATCGCGAACGCATTCTGGGGCGAAGACCCCGCCGTCGTTCATCCGGTGGCGCCGGCAATCACAGGGCTGACGCTGAACGGCAAGCCGCATCCGACGATGTACGTCATGAGCCGCCAGGCGCATTTTATCGAGGTGGAAGTGGATACCGAAACGGGCGAAATCCTCGTCACCAGCGTGGTCTGTGTCAACGACGTCGGCCAGCTCTTCAGCCGCCGCGGCGCCGAAGCGCAGCAGTACGGCGGTGCGATCATGGGCCTGGGAAGAAGCGCGACCGAAGAGAAGGTCTATTGCCCCCGAACGGGCGTCGGTCTGAATTTCGATATGATCGGCTACCACATCGGCACAATGAACGATTATCCGAAAGTGCACTGCATCCTGAACGAAAGCCACCTGGGATACTCTTCCTACGGCGCCTGCGGCGTCGGAGAAGCTTCGGCCGCATCCATGTCGGGCATCACGGCCGGCGCTTTCTATAACGCCACCGGCAAGTGGGCGCTCGATTATCCATTGACGCCCGATCGCATTCTGAAAGCGCTCGGGAAAGCCTGATCGCAGTGATTGCAAATCGGATGAAGCCGAAAAAAAACGCCACGGATTCCACGAATTGCACTCACTTTAATTCGCGGGATCCGCGGAATTCGCGGCTGCTTTTTAAGAAGGCGAATTGGATCGCCGATTCGAATTGCGGCCGTCGCCTTATTACCCTAAAGGATTGATTTGCGGAGCTGAGAAATCGATGGCACATCAGATCTTTAGCTACGACTATCTGAAGAGATTCACTGAAAATGTTTTTCTGAAATTCGGCCTTTCCCCGGACGACGCCGAACTGGCTTCCGATGTTCTGCTGGCGGCAGATTTGAGAGGCATCGATTCTCATGGGGTTGCCAGGCTGAAAAATTACGTGCGACTGCTGGAAATTGGCCGGGCCAACCCGGCTCCGTCCATGAAAATCGAGCGCGAAACCCCGAGCACGGCCACGCTGGATGCCGACAATGCGCTGGGGCTTATTTCCGCGCCCAGGGCGATGGCCATCGCCGTCGAAAAAGCTAAAACCGCGGGCACGGGATGGGTGGCCGTAAACCACACCAACCATTTCGGCATCGCAGCCTACCACAGCATGATCGCTCTGAAGCAGGACATGATCGGAATTTCCATGACCAACGCCAGCCCGCTGGTGGCGCCCACTTTCTCGAAAGACAGGATGCTGGGGACCAATCCCATCTCGGTGGCTATGCCGACCGGATCCCAGCCGCCGCTGGTCATCGATATGGCAACGACGACAGCCACCAATGGAAAGCTGGAGATCTACCAGCGCAAGAACGATCCCGTTCCCTTGGGCTGGGTTCAGGATCAGGATGGAAAAATCGTAACCGATCCGAGAGCTGTTGAGAAAAAAGGCGCGCTGCTGCCGCTGGGAAGCGATTATCAGCACGGAAGCTACAAAGGCTACTGCCTCGGAGCCATGGTGGATATTCTGTCGGCCGTCCTGTCCGGGGCCAATTACGGTCCTTGGGCGCCGCCCTTTGTCGCCTTCCTCAATCCATCCGATCAGCTGGTCGGTAAAGGAATCGGCCACTTTCTGGGAGCGCTGCGCGTGGATGCTTTCAGGCCCGTCGAGGAGTTTAAAAATCACATGGACAACTGGATCCGGGCCTTCCGGAATGCCCGGCCCATTGAAGGGCGGGAAAAGGTCGTTATTCCCGGCGATCCGGAAAGAGAAATGGAAGCCGTGCGCAGAAAAGAGGGGATTCCCCTTTTAATGCCGGTAGTGCGGGATCTGAAAGAGGTTGCCTTGAAAGCGGGGATCGATTTCGCCGAACAGTAATTGCCTGCAATATGAAACAGAAGATCTACCTGCGTTTATTTTAGCGATTCTTCGGGTTCTTTGCGCCTCCGCAATGAAGCCGAATTGGCCGCGAAGACTTAAAGAGTCTGGAATCGCGCCTCATAGGTGTTCGGAGCGTGTCCAGGTCGGAACGAGCCTTTTCCTCCCGAATTCGATACAGATCCCGAAATTTTAAGGACGCGAATACAGGTCCAGGACCTTTTCAATGGCGGCCTGGCAGACGCGGCAGAAATAGTTGGTGCGTGTGAACATGATGCAGTTTACCTCCGGCCGGTAATAGCCTTTGGCTTCGTAGTTCGCCCCCTCAAACGCGCCGACTTTGCCGGCATATTTCTCTTCGCGGAACATCCGCTCCTCGCGCACCCTCTCTTCGGTGAAGAGTGCGTTGATTTCCGACTCCGGCCGGCCCTCTTTCCGGAGTTGTCGCCGCCGGGCCTGCATATCCAGCGAAAATTTCTCGAAGGTTTCCTTTTTCCAGGGCGTGGGGATTGGAGTGCCGGGATCCACAAGATGTCCCCATTTCAGAGAATCCTTCATGAGGCAAACCTAGTTGATGCCCGAATTCGTGGATGAAAATATAGGGCGCCCACAGGCTGTCCGCGGCAACCGTTCCATAAAGGTTGAAGATCCCGCCGCCGCCGTAGGTCTTGTCGTTAACGAGTATCTCCACGACTTCATAGGGCGCCCAGGAAGCGATATCGCGGAATGTTTTGTTTTCAAATGTCAGGATGTACCGCTCGGAGCCGAAGGCGCTATAGGTCGCGCCCAAAGCGGATCGTCGATGAATGCCTTCCGCCGGTCTGGAAATGCCGGATTCCGCGGATACCGGGCAAAGCGCCCAGACATTGAAATCTCTGCGGCGGGATTTGAAAGGCTCGGTTTCAAAAAAAACGGAGATCAGCCTCCGCGCGTCTTTCTCAAACTTAGCGCTTTCCGCAGCCGTATATCCGTCGCCGAGAATGAGGAAATCCAGTTTCTTTGCCGGATCGCCGTTGCGCTCGATCTCAATGACGCGACCGGCCTGAGCCGGTTTCGCGCTGCCGACAAAGATGTCTTTCGGATCGAGCGTAAACGTCCACACCTCGCGGAATGCATTCTGTGCATCGCGCTTCTTGAGGAGGATCTGCACCGCCATTTCAGGCGCCGGGAAACGCAGGGATTCGCTGAAGGTCCGATGCATTGTTTTTGCTTCGTCCGTCGTTTCCCATTCGCCATAGATTGACGCGAACCCCCGCGAATAGAGAATCCGGTTCGTGGCCCTGTCGCGGACTTCAAAAAGGTATTTGCCCAGATTTGTGTCGTCCACAGAGCGGTCCGGATTGCCCGGCCACATCAAGGGTTCCAGTACAACCCGGTCCAGGCTGAATATTTCATGGGAGACATCGCCGGTGTGATAGTAATCCACACGCATCGTACGCGGAGGTTCCACGGCGACGGATGCCGTTACCAGCAAAAGCAGCACAAAAGCCAGGAACGTATTTTTCATAGAGCACTTCATCCTGTCGGTATCGCTATCGGAAAATGCGCGCTGAACGCGCGTAGCAGTGCATCCCAGGGTGCGGCCGGAGCCGCGTATGTCGGCATTGTGCGAATTGCCTGCCGTGAGCACCGTGGGTGCGCGGCAGAGCAGCCCGGGCCGCAGGATGCAAAGCATCCGAAGGCCCGGGTTGCGGGCCAACAGACCCCTCAGCCCCGACAGGGGCGGCGCAGACTGCTTCGCGCCTTTCCGGGCTTTCTTAAACGGCGTCCATTCCCAGGGCTTCAGCGCATGCGCTTTCCTTAGCGTGGATTCGCAACCGTTAAATCTTCCCCAGCGCCTTCAGCACCCGGTCGGGAGTAGTGGGGTATTCCAGGATCCATTTGCCGATCGCATTGTAAATCGCGGAAACCGTAATTCCCGACATGGCTGCGCCCGTGTTCTCGCCGATTCCATAAGCGCCGAAGGCGGCATAGCCCAGGTGGCTTTCATTAATCAGGCACTTGGACGGCGGGAAATCATTCATCGTTCCGATGCGATAGTTGACAAGATCGAGATCGAGCCGCACACCGGTCCGCGGGCACCAGGCGTGCTCTTCCATGGAACTCCGGCTCAAGCCCATCACGGCTCCGCCGTATTGCTGGGCTTCGGCGCCCTTCGGGTTGAAAAGATGCCCCACATCATTGACGCAGACGACGTTGGTTATATCCACCAAGCCGGTTTCGGTATCCACCTCGACTTCGATGAAATGGGCTTGTCTTCCCATGACGTACAGGTTGGGATCCGGCTTCCCGTCCACGGTCAAACCTTCTATTCTGCCGACGACCGGATGGGTGATCGCGGGATCGACATCCCAGAAAATATCGGCCACTTCGCGCACCGTTTTCCGATTGGCCGGATTGGCCTTTTCGAATACGTAACTGTCACGAATATCCAGATCTTCCGGCTTTTTATTTGGGAAAGCCGGCGGCTGCTCCGTTTTGAAAAAGTGACTCGTGTTGTACGCCGGCGTCGGCCTGACGGCATATTCCAGTATCTTCTTCTTCAATTCCCTGGCAGCCAGCACAAGCTGCGTATTGATATACGCCGTAGAAAAAGAACCGCCCGGCTGCCACATATAAAAGCTGCTGTTATCCGAGCGCCTCTGGTGAACCACGGTGTCTTCGTATCGCAGTCCCAGCTCCGTGGCCACGATATGCCGCGCGCCCGACTCGCTGTCCGCGCCGATGTCGCTTCGGACGCCCACGATCGCCACGATGCCGTTGCGCAGCATCAAAGACGCAAAGCTCATGGCCGGCTCCGGCGCCTGCCATGTCCATTCGTTGATCTCCATGAATCCCATGCCGTGCATCTTCCCGTTCGGGAGTCGTTTGGTTCCGGGAGGGTGCCATTTTTTGTCCCAATCGATGGCCGCCTTCCCTTTCTCAATGACTTCCTTAAGGCTCCATCGCTGGGGAAAGCCGTTTTCCTTCTGGTAACGCGTGACCCAGTCCCAGTTATGCCCCCGGCAGCCGTCATTTTTCAGCGCCACTTCCGTCGGATCCAGTCCGAACTCAGCCGCGACACGGTTCAGCATAATATCGTGCGGCAGCGCGCAGTGCGCCCCGTGGCGGATACAGATCATGTGCCCCTGGTTCACCAGAGGCCATTCGTGGCTGCCGCGGATGTTGCGAATGCTTGTGGATTCATACGTCTTCTCGACGGCGGGATTCCGCACACCCACCATATGCCAGTGAAATGCGGTGATGGTTCCGTCTTTCTTTGCGCCGACCTTGCATATGTAGGCGCCCGCATCATCGCTTAAAGTGCAGAAGTTGCTCTCGTCGAACGTCAGTTTGACGGGTCTTCCTTCCGCGCGCCGGGCCAATATCACCGCGAGCCGGGTAAAACAGGAGGAGTACGCGAGCCAGGAATAGCCGCCGAACAGCGCGCCCTGAAACGGAAGCGTCACCGTGATCTTGGACCATTCCGCAAGCGGCGGCACCGTCTTTTCTCGCGTAGTCGTGGGATTGACCAGAAACCACTGAGGAACATCCTGGTGATGCGTCCATATATCCAGAAATTCGCCGCGCCACTGGGCAACACAGGCCGCCGCCTCGACACCGGCAGTAGAATGTGTCGTGCGCTTGATCTTGTATTCGATTATTTTGTCGGCTTCCGCGAATCCCTGCTCGATATTCCCGTAGGTGACTTCCTCCGCCACAACCGTATTCGGTTCCCTGGCTTTGGCATTGATGCGTTTGACCTCGGTCATGATTTTGACCGCATCGGGTTTTGCGGACTCTTCCATATCCAGGACGAAAGGCCGCTCTTCCCATTCAATTTTTATCAGCCGAAGGGCCTCGTCGCAGATTTCCTCGCTGTCGGCGACCACCGCGACGCCCATCGGATGGCTGTAATAATCGCTGGTGCCCGGGAGCGTCAAAATATCGTAATTGCCCGACGCTTCATACCAGGCGCCGATACCGCTGTCGTGGGCAATATCGGGATCGCTGTATTTCAGTATATCCCTGACGCCGGGGAGCGCTTCCGCCGCGCTTGTATCCATGCTCTTTATTCTGGCGTGCGCATAGGGGGAGGTATAAATCTTGGCGTACAGCATCCCGGGAAGATAGATATCGCGCGTATACACCGCCTTGCCGCTCACCTTTTCGTGGGCATCCTGCCGTACTATTTTCGGCTGCGTTTCCTTATAGTTCTCCGGAAGTTTCCATGTCCAAGGTCTGTAGTCCATATACCCCCCAAACTAATTTACGATTTACGATTGACGATTGACGATTGAAAAAACAGTTGGTCGGCTCAGGTTCAATCGTCAATCGTAAATCGTAAATGTCAGTGTGTTCCGTACAGAATCGCGCCCTGTTTCTGAAGGATGCTTTGCAGTTCCGACACATCCTGTTCGAGCTGGCGCGGTGTGATGCCCTTCGCGGCGCACAGAGCGGCGGCTACTCCGGCGGCCTGTCCGGTAACCATGGTTTCCTGCAGGAAGCGCTTGTAAGAATCCCGGTCTGGGGAAACCGCTTTGCCGGCCACGAGCAGATTCTCGACAGCCTGCGGCACAAGGCATCGATACGGGATATCGAAGGACCCGCCGTCCTTCGGATACACGATGCCTTCATAGGTGATGGTATCGCCGGTGGCCACATGCTTGGCGCCTGAAGAAAAGGAGCTCTTACCGATGACGTCTGGGAACTTTCTGGCCTCCGCGACATCCGCTTTCCTCAGCACATAATCGCCCATGATGCGGCGGCTTTCGCGAATACGCAGTTCCGGGCAGACGCGGCTCAGATAGGATTTCTCGAAGCCCGGCATATATTTCTTGATGAATTTCAGGGCCATGACGACCTGTTTCCGGCATTCGATTTCGCAGTAGGTCAGATCCCGGACGTTGGTGGGATCGACATTGCCGACCTGGGACGAATGCTGGAAATGAGCCTGGAAATGGCCGTTGTCTCTGGGCATGATGAAAAACCCGATGCCGCTGTATTCGTGCCACTCGCCTGCGGCCAGGGCCTTGTCGCGCAGCGAATAATAGCCCATAAAATTGCTGATCTCGGTGATGTCCTTGACCTTGCGGATTCTCTCGACAATCTGTTCCTCAGTCCAGCCCAGGTAGGGATGGGTCATGGCATTGAACTCGTAGGCCGCATTATCCCGCACGTATTGCAGAACCTTATCCCAATCCACGCCGTCCACAGTAAAGGACAGGGTATGCGGTTCCAGCTGATCTTTCGGCACTTGCTCGTAGGGAGCTCCGGCTTTGGCGGAGATATGGCCTTCGCCGGTGCAGTCGACAATAACCTTGCCCAAAACGGCCTGCCGCCCGGATACATTTTCCACCACGACACCCCTAACGGCGTCGCCTTCTTTGAGCACATCCACAGCAAGGGAATGCAGCAGAAGGTTCACCTTGTTTTCGACCATCATCTCAAAAATCATCAAGCCCCAGTAATCCGGATCCACCAGTGAAAAGCTATAGCCGACGCGAAAATCGGGTGTGGTATGCGGCAAGGCATGTCCTTCTCTCAATAGCCGGTTGTGCGTCTCCTCCATAATGCCTGCAATGATCTGTTCGCCGCGCGGATTGAACATATATGCATATGCAAAACCGGGAGGGCCGGAAACGTTCATCTGGCCGCCGAGGATGCCGAGCCTCTCAACGAGGATCGTATTTGCCCCGGCTCGCGCGGCCGCGATGGCCGCCGCCACGCCGGAGGTACCGCCGCCCACAACCACAACATCATATTCGCTGTAAATTTCCATAATATGCACCCATTATTTGCCGCGGATTGCCGCGGCAGTTCACAAATTTGTATCTGTGTGCGTCCATGAGAATCCGCGGCTCGACTATCTTTTAAACTGCTCAATACTCCGGGCCGCGGTCCCGTCCGGCAAGGCAACGGGCAGGACGATGCTTTCGCTATGCAGGGCCCACGGGAGGATAACGCCCGAATGCCCGCCGCGACCGCCGACAACGACGACCTCGACATCCCTGGGTGACCGGGTCACCGGCATGGGATGTTTGTTGGCAAATTCCGGCGGGCGGACCGGGACGAGGCCGCGGTTCCGCACCATGGGGACTTCATGCACGGCGCGCAGGTGAATATGTTCGCGAATCATGTCCTTCGTATAGCCGGAATTTTTCAGCATCATGCCATGGTCCGGCGTGAGAACCAGCACCAGCGGACCGGGGATATAGGCATTATTGGTGCCCAGAGTCGTGCAGCAGTCGGTGATGGTATCCAGCAGGTCATGGCCATCAAGGCTCAGGAAGTCGATGATGTCATGCTGCGGCTCAGCCTTCAGAACATAAACGGTTGTTGTGTTGGAATCGTAATGCTCTTCATTGATCATCTTCCACTGCGCAAGCGACGGTTCTTCCGCAAAACAATAGGTGAACTCCGCCTGCGAGGCGATGCAGTCCAGATCGCAGATTCCGGGCACCGCGCGGCAGACATTCAGAATGACCAGATTGACCGCCCGTCCAAGGGTGGCGTTGACCGGATATCCGGGCCCCAGGCAGCCCTGCTTTCCGGATAGGCCGATTTCCTGCGCAATCGGGCCGCTCACCAGCACGAGGTTTCCGCCGGGATGAGAAGTGGTGACCGATTGGAGCAAGTTGTATCTGGGATCGGCCAGCGCCTTGAAAGCCGTGACCAGAACCGGCATCGCTTGAGGCTTGCATCCGGCCATTACGGCGGCAATAGCCACATCCCGGACAGTAACATCCTTGCCGGTCGGCCCTACTTCGCGCCAAAGCGTCATTTCAGGATCGAACGGGCAGTAGGCGTACATTCTTTCAAGGCGGGACTGCGTGGGAGGAATGACCGGCAGGCCGTCGCCGATATGTTCCGCATTCAGGTAATCCATCACCTCTTCCATGTAACAACCCGGCTCTGCCAACCCCTTTTCCGTCACTTCAATCTTTTCCGTGATCGGCAGCAATCCGTTCTTCGCCGGAGGAACCAGGTCCATTTTAAAATCGATGTGCGCCACTTCCTTCAGCCGCGCCGCATCAGCCGTCAACGAGTCGATAATATAGGTCCACTTAGCGTCGATCTCACGGCGGATCTCCTCTCTGGTGCTCGCCTGATAGATATCGATCTTGCAGAGGCATAAATTGCCGGCGCGATACACCGCAACGCCTTCCACCAGTTCCCCTCCGGGAGGCGCCGTAATATAAACGCTCGGGATGCCCAGCTTCTCAAGCGCGATCGTTACAATGCAGGTTGCGGGAGAAGTGCCCATGTCGCCCAGGGCGACGACAGCCGCTACGGGCTTCTCCGCCGCCAGTTTTGCCGCATACGCTTCCAGAGCCGCCGTATCCTTGCCGCGGACGGTTTCCACATAATCGATGAAATTGACGATTCCCATTTCGCGGAAGCGTTCTTTGACGCGAACAAACACTTCGCCGTAATTGCAGAAGCTGAGTTTTGTATTGTTGTAGAAAAGGATTTTGCCCTTTTTCAGTTCATCGATGCGGACTCTGGGCGCCAGTTGAAGAACCGGGCGTTCTTGTTGTCCCCGGGGATCCAGCAGCGGATTGAGCTTTGCGGTCATCGGTCCTTTACTCCTTGATACGGTAACTGATTTATCATGATACGACGCCTCTTCCAGGCAGCAGTCCTAATTTATCAGTAATAACGGTCAATAAAAACCAAATAGTCGGCAAAACCTCCGGTCCGGGGTTTGAATCTCTGATTTATTTTTTTGAAAGGCCGATTCCGGAAGCTCCGGCAGCCCCGCCGGCGCCGAAAGGTTTACCATTGTTATACGGGCCAAAGAGCGCTATACGTAAATAGCTGGAAACCCAAAAGCAATGCACTGATTCCGGGAGGGTCTGGCGTGGTCGTCAAATCGAAGAGTGCGCGCACTAAAAAAAGCGATAAGTCGGTTTATCTGGTTCCTGCTGTCGACAAGGCTCTGGAAATTCTTGCCTTGCTTCGAAAAGAAGGCCGCGAAATGAACCTCGCTGAAATTTCCAAGGCGACCGGCTCCCACAAAAGCAGCGTGCAGCGCCTTATGACAACGCTGAACCATCATGGATTCGTCAAGCGCGATGAGGTGACCAAAAGATATGCGCTTGGTATAGCGCTGGCGGAATATGGCCGGGTGGCCCTGAACAATCTGGACATTCGCCAGCTGGCCAAACCCTACCTGCAGGCGCTCGTGGATTACAGCGGAGAAACAGCCGTGCTGGCAATCATGAACGATACGAAGATGGTGATGATCGACAAGCGCGAACCTCCAAGCCAGATACGCGCGTCCCCATTCATCGGTCTGAGGTTCCCGGCGACGGCCACTTCCAACGGCAAGGCGCTGCTGGCCTGGATGCCCGAAGACCGCGTCACGGAGATAATACAGATCGAAGGATTGCCGGCAGCGACCCGGCATTCCATTACCAAACCCTCGCTCTACCGGGCGGATCTGGCGGCCACACGGGAACGGGGGTACGCCATAGACCGCGAAGAGTTCCAGGAAGGCGTCAGCGGCGTTTCGGCGCCGGTATTCACCCCGAAGGGACAGGTTATCGCCACTATCTCCATCGCCGCCCCCGCGTTCAGAATGACGGAGGAGAGTATACGGAAATATGGCGAGAAGTGTGTGGAAGTCGCCGCGCAGCTCTCCGCCCAGCTTCGCTAAGCCAGTGAAGCCGGTGTCGGGAGTTGAACACGTCTAAAGGAAAAAATAACGCCACGAATTCCACCAATCCCACTAATCTTTTCTTTATAGCCTCTATTAGTGGAATTGGTGGAATTCGTGGCGTTGTTCTATCTCAGAATTTCAATCAGGCTCAACACATTATTAGGGTTTTGGAGCCGGGCGATGATGTCCTCAAG
>CAZLHW010000022.1:0-18002 GCA_964559085.1 uncultured Acidobacteriota bacterium
GGCTTCTGTTTTTTCCACCCGCCGTTTTTTTGGGGATCGCGGACATTGATTTTTACGGATAAATTTGTTCCATAGGGCAGCTCCGCATATTCAAGCACGTAGAGGATCTCGCGGCCGATAGGCCAGGCGGGAGGAGGGGAGACAGGAATTTCCGACCCGCTTATCTTTTTAATCAACAGGCGCCACGATTTTGGGGAAGCATCCGGCAACTGCAGTTCGGGCGTGCCGACGGTTTTCCCGGATTCGACAGCGGCGTCTTCTGCGTACTCATCCTCGAGATAAAAAGCTTTAAAATAATCGGAATCCGAAACGTCGTCGGAGTCTGTCGGAACAAGCCTTTTGGGGAATTTGGATCCCAAGCTTTTGAAGTGGCCGGATTTTTCCAGTTCAAGTAGAGTCGCCCAGACGTGTTTGCAGACCTCCTGATGGTCTTCAAAATAGGGGCAGTCGCAGGAGAAAATCAGGTCTTTGCCGTCAAGCTCAAGGTCGACATCGTAAATACGCGATCCGGCAACCTTAGCCGACACAAAATCAGCGTCGGCATACAGGATCTCAACGGCATTTTGGGCAAAATAATCCTTGCCGCGCGTTTTGATCTCTTGCCGAATATATCGTCCAAGCGTTTCAATTTGAGACATGAGCGCACTATTATACATGTGCGATCGAAATATTCTTAGAACCAACTCTCTGTAGATGTTTGATTGGTGTCCGCGGATTGGGTATGATGGCCGCAGGTATGACTAAGGAACGCCAATCGCGCCCTTCCTGGCTTAAAGTACGACTTCCCGCCGGCGAGAATTATATCCGGCTGAAAGCTTTAGTCAAAGGACAGGGACTGAATACGGTCTGTGAGAGCGCCCGCTGCCCGAACATCGGCGAATGCTGGGGTGCCGGAACGGCCACCTTTATGATTCTGGGGGATGTATGCACGCGCGCGTGCAGGTTCTGCGCGGTGAAAACGGGGCGGCCTCCCGAATATGACGAAGAGGAGCCGCGACGCATTGCGGCGGCCATTCATGAGCTTGGACTGCGCTATGCGGTTATTACCTCTGTGGACCGGGATGATCTTGAGGATGGCGGCGCCTTTATTTTCGCGGAGACGATTCGCCGAACGCGGGATGCATGTCCGGGCATCCGGCTGGAGGTGCTCATCCCGGATTTCCGGGGCAACCTGGATTCTCTTCAAATGGTGGTGAGGGCGCGGCCGGATGTCCTCGGACACAATGTTGAGACGGTACCAAGACTCTACCCGAAAGTTCGGCCCGGCTCGAGCTATCGCCGATCGCTGGAGCATCTGCGGAAAGCAAAATCCTTTGGAATTCCCGTGGCGACCAAGTCCGGGCTTATGCTTGGGCTGGGGGAGAGCGACGACGAAATACGTGCGGTTCTCCGGGATCTGCGCGAAGTTGATGTCGACATTGTGACCCTGGGTCAGTATCTGCAGCCCACGCGGGAGCACCTGGCGGTGGAGCGATTCTATTCGCCGGAGGACTTCAACGGGTACCGGGACTATGCCTTTGCCCTGGGCTTCCGATCCGTTGCGTCCGGGCCGCTTGTCCGTTCTTCCTATCACGCCGGGAGTCAATTCATGTCGATTCCCGGGACAGGCGCCATAACCCCGTAATTATATTTGTGTTATGATAGGACCAAAGGCGAATACAAACATGATCCGGATCAGATTTTTGGCGCTGGGGATTCTCATCCTGTCTTTTGCGCGAACCTCCCAAGGGGCGATTGCGCGCATCGATGTGAACAGCGCGATTGATCCGGTCACGGCGGAGTTTGTCGTGCGAGGAATCGACAGAGCCGAAAACGAGCGCGCCGAGCTCATTCTGATCCGGCTCCAGACTCCGGGCGGCTTCGGCTCCTCGATGGAAGACATCATCGGCAAAATGCTGGGCAGCAAGGTCCCGATAGTGGTTTATGTCACACCCAGCGGCGCCAAAGCCGCATCCGCAGGTTTCTTCATCCTGCTGGCATCCGATATCGCGGCAATGGCGCCGGGAACAAACACCGGCGCAGCGCATCCGCTTATGGCGATTGGAGGATTCCCTGTCGACGGAGGCCAGGCCGGCAAAACGCTGACAGAAAAGATTACGAGCAATGCAACGGCCTATCTGCGCAGCATTGCCGGAAAACGCAACCGGAACGTCGCCGAGGCAGAGAAGGGTGTTGTCGAGAGCAAATCTTTCACGGAAACGGAGGCGCTCAATGCCCGTCTGATCGATTTCATCGCAAAAGATGAGGCGGAGCTTCTTGCCAAACTGAACGGCTACAGGTTGCGCACCTTTTCAGGCGAAGAACGCGTCTTGCGGACGCAGGGTCAGTCCATTACGGATTATGAAATGACGACGCGGGAAAAGGTGCTGGTGGCGATTACACAGCCAAACCTGGCTCTGCTTCTCGGGATTGTGGGCGTGATCCTGCTCTACTTCGAGTTCACGAATCCCGGTTTTATCGCTCCCGGAGTGATAGGGGGAATCTGCGTCCTGCTGTCCGTTCTCGGATTCTCCTTTCTTCCTATAAACTATGTGGGAGTGCTTCTGATTCTTCTTGCCATCGGACTTCTGATCGCTGAAGTCAAGGTTGGAGGTTTTGGCGTTCTCGGAATAGGGGGATTGGTGGCTATGGTATTCGGGATGCTGATCCTCGTGGACTCGCCGGATCCAGCGGTGCGGATCGGCCTGTTCACTGCACTATCACTGGCATTGCCCTTTGCGGCAATATTCCTCATCCTGTTGATTGCATTGCTGCGGTCCTACAAACAGAAAGCGGAAACCGGCGATGAGGGAATGATCGGCATGATCGGAAAGACCGACACCGCAATTCATGAGAGCGGCCGCGTCAAAATTCGCGGAGAATACTGGTCCGCCCGTTCTTCTTCCCCTATTCCCGCAGGCAAGCCGGTTAGGGTGATTGCAATAGAAAACCTGACGCTGATAGTCGAAGAAGTGAAACAGTAGAACCCAAAATCGGGGAGGAGTCATGGAAAAGACGTGGTTGTTTGGACTGATTATTGTTCTGCTCTATCTTTGGAGTACCATCAATATTCTCAAAGAATATGAGCGTGGCGTCCTTTTCCGCCTGGGGCGGCTTGTGCCGAATGCTTCCGGGCCGGGCTTGATCTTCGTCTTCTGGCCGATTTACAAGATGGTGCGCGTGAGCCTCCGAACCGTCACACTCGACGTGCCGCCTCAGGACATCATCACGCGGGATAACGTTTCGGTAAAGGTCAACGCAATTGTATACTTTCGCGTGATGAACGCGCCGAGAGCGATTGTGGAGGTCGAAAACTACCTCTACGCAACGTCACAGCTTGCGCAAACCACGCTCCGGTCCGTTCTCGGCGAAGTGGACCTCGATGATCTGCTCAGCCGCCGTGAAAAACTGAATGTGAAGCTGCAGGAAATTCTGGATCAGCATACGGATATCTGGGGTATCAAGGTGAGCCTGGTTGAAGTCAAACAGGTGGATCTTCCGCAGGAAATGCAGCGCGCGATGGCGAAACAGGCGGAAGCCGAGCGTGAAAAGCGCGCCAAAATAATCCACGCGGAAGGCGAATTCCAGGCTTCTTCCAAGCTTGCGGAAGCTGCGGCCGTTATCAACAAAGCACCGGTCGCCCTGCAGCTGCGATACCTTCAGACACTGACGGAAATAGGGGTGGAAAAAAACACGACAGTCGTTTTCCCCGTGCCTATCGATATCATAAAAGAATGGATCGAATCGAAAAAACAGGTATAGAACGCTATGATGGATCGATCTTCGGATTCCGGATATGAACTGGTGTTGGATAATCGCCGGCTGATTGTGGCTTTCGCGATTCTTGTCTCGCTATTCGGCTGCTTCTTCGTTCTGGGCTTTGTGGAGGGAAAGCGCCAGGGATTCCAGGCCGGCGCTCAAATCGCGGCGGAAACCGGGGCGAATCCTGCGTCCGCGCGGGAAGCTTCGGCTCCGAAGACTTCCGCGTTCAGCGCCGACTCCGAGACGGAAAATTCAAAGGAACCGCCCGACGAGCCGCCTTTGGGATGGTATAAAAGCGTGAGCGGAAAGGGCGAGAGACCGGAAATTGCCTCTCCGCCGTCTGTCGCAAATCCCGTTCCGGAAGAGCCTCGGCAACCCGCCCAGCCGACGCTAAAACCGCCGGCGAAAACAGCAGCTTCTCCCTCCAGCTACTCCGTTCAGGTGGGAGCCTTCCGGCAAAAGAAACAAGTGGATGCAAAAGCCGAAATTCTCCGGTCCAAGGGTTTCGACTGCAGAATAGAACCTCCGGAATCCGAAGAAGGACTCTATCTGCTCAAGGTAGGCAGATTTAAATCGCGCGCGGAGGCTGTTGCGATGCAGCTTCGCTTAAAAAAGAGCGGATTCAGTTCTTTTATAAAGACAAACTAGCTGAAGGCTCCAACCGTTCGATAATTCGGACTTCAAGATTGAAGACTCCAGATTAACGACTGCGCGCAATCCCTCATCGTTATTGCATTTGTATTGGGGTGCAAGCCTGTTCAGACGGACCGCCCGCCGGCAGGCGGTCCCTTACTCCGGTCGCACAGCCATGGTGTGGTTTTTGCCGATATTGACGGGGGTGTTGTTCGCGGCAGCCTTTCCGCGGACCGATCTGGGCTTTCTGGCATGGATTGCCTTCATACCCCTTGTAGTTTTCATGATCAAAGTCAGGGCGCCGGCGCGCGTTTTTCTGGGCGGATTTCTGTCCGGCGCCGTGTCGCTTTCTATATTGATGATCTGGATTCCCGCAGTGCTTGTGCGCTATGGAGGGTTGCCGGCGGCGCTTGCCTGGGCGGCATTCGCCCTTATGATTGCCACGCTGGCCTGCTATCCGGCCGCCGCCTGCGCGCTGACAAAACACCTGGTTCGGCGCGGCGGCGAGGCGTACATTCTGGTGTTTCCGTTCGCCTGGATTGTAATGGAATATGCGCAAAGCCTAAGTCCCTTCGGCGGCCTTCCCTGGAATCTCGCCGGATATTCTCAATCCGGGTATCTCAACCTCATTCAATTTGCAGATATCGCTGGTGTTTTCGGTGTTTCCTTCCTGCTCCTCTGGACGAATACGGCCCTCGTCTGGCTTGTGTATCGCAGGGGCACCAGGAGCGCCTGCGCGCCTTTTGGGGCCGCGCTGTTAATGATTGCCGCCTGCTGCGGCTATGGAATTCTCCTAAGGCGGCATTGGGAGGATTCAGCCGGCCGGTACCGCGCGGCTATATTGCAGGGGAATCTTTTGTATGAAGACGCGGACTCCGTCCTGTCGGACAAGTTCCGGCGCGGTTATGTGGAAATGGCGGACACGCTGGCTCCCGGAAGCGTCCACCTGCTTGTTCTGCCTGAATCTCCGACCCCGGTTGCCTTTCAATATGATGCTTCCTATCGGTCCGTTCTCGAAAAGCTTTCCCGCCGGTTTTCATTCGGATTGATATTCAACAATATTCGCAGCGCGGAGACCGAATCCGGCTGGAAATATTTCAACAGCGCCTATTTTCTAGATGGAAACGGGTCACTGACCGGCATCTACGACAAAATCCACCTGGTTCCTTTTGGAGAATATATTCCTCTGAAGAAGCTTTTCTTCTTCGCAGAGGCAATCACGAAAGATGTGGGGGAGTTTCAGCCCGGAAATGAATATAGGATTCTGGAAGTCGGCCGGCATCCCGCTAATGCGGTTATCTGTTTCGAAGCCGTATTCCCGGACCTGGTGCGCCGGTTTGTCAACGGCGGCAGCCAACTGATTATAAACCTGACCAATGACGGCTGGTATGGCAACAGCTCTGCGCCCTACCAGCATCTTGCGATCGCGCGGTTCCGGGCAATAGAAAACCGGAGATTTCTGATCCGGGCCGCCAATACCGGAATATCGGCCGTCATCGGGCCCAGCGGAAAGATCCAGTCTCCCACGGATTTGCTTCAGAAAGCCGTAAGCCAGGGAACTTTCTCCTTTATAGAGAAGAAGACGCCATACACCCGTTATGGTAATGTTTTGGTTTTTCTATGTGTTATCATTTTAAGCGCAGTCTGGATATTCACTGCATTCCATCGCACAAAGGTTCATGAATAGAAGATTTTGGAGGAATAGATGCTCGCAGAACTTCAGGAAAGAGTGAACGCCATCGAGGGGAAAATACTGCAGGTTCGAGGGTATCTTTGATGCTGAACACAAGTATGCGGAAGTTCTGGCGCTCGAGCAGAAAGTAGCCAAACCGGAATTCTGGAATAATCCGGAAGAAGCACAGTCGATCCTGCAG
Source organism: uncultured Acidobacteriota bacterium (assembly GCA_964559085.1). Lineage (GTDB taxonomy): Bacteria > Acidobacteriota > UBA6911 > UBA6911 > UBA6911 > UBA6911. Next base: position 6,249 of record CAZLHW010000022.1, read on the forward strand.
CGGCGCAGCCGCCTGGAACAGGATATCGAACTGGATAAAAAATTGGCGAAGGATGTTGAGGACTTGAAAGCGCTCGTGGAGCTGGCGGATGAAGGAGAAGACGTTCTTCCGGAGCTGACCCGAGAGCTAGAGAAGCTGGAGCAGGAAGCGCCGCATACGGAAATACGCATGCTGCTTTCCGGTGAGCATGACGCTTCGAATGCGAATGTGACCATACACCCGGGTGCCGGCGGCGTGGATTCCCAGGATTGGGCGGAGATGCTTCTGCGTATGTATCTGCGTTGGGGTGAGCGATCCGGTTATGCCATCAAAGTTTTGGATTATCAGGCCGGCGAGGAGGCAGGGATCAAATCCGCGACATTTCTCGTGGAGGGGGATCTCGCCTATGGTTACCTTTCTTCCGAGAGCGGCGTGCATCGGCTTGTCCGGATCTCGCCTTTCGGCGCTATGGGAAAACGCCAGACCAGCTTTGCCTCGGTGTATGTCTGTCCGCAACTCGACGACCGCATAGAAATCCAGATCGACGAGAAGGATCTTCGGATAGACACTTTCCGATCCTCGGGCGCCGGCGGTCAGCACGTAAACGTTACGGACTCCGCGGTCCGGATCACGCATCTTCCTACCGGCATTGTCGTTTCCTGCCAGAATGAGCGGTCGCAGATCCGCAACAGGGAGATGGCGCGAACCATTCTGCGCGCGCGTCTGTACGAGCTCGAAATGGAAAAAAAGCGGCAGCAGCTCCAGGCGGTCGAAGATGCAAAACTCTATATCGGGTGGGGGAGCCAGATCCGGTCCTATGTACTGCATCCCTATCGAATGGTAAAAGATCACCGAACCAAGTACGAGACATCCGACGCCGACCGGGTTCTGGATGGGGATATCGAGGATTTTATCTATCAATTTCTTGTTTTCCGGGGCAAATCCAAACGCAAGAAATAGAGTGCGGGGTGCATGGTGCTTAAAAAAGGGGAGGAGAACCGGGCGCCTGCAGGTTTCTCAAGCTTTTATGGTACACGGCGGCGCGTTTATGGCGCGCTGCTTCTTTTTGTCCTCGCTGCGGGACTGCCGATGGCGATTATTCCAAAGCTGAGGGACCGATTGATTACCCGGGCATGGAATATAAAGGAAGCCATGGCGGGGAACCGCGCCCCGGTATTAGTGCAGGTCGGGCAGAACCAGGAACCTCTCCCCCCGGAATTCCATCGGCCCGCACCGCCGGTGCCGTCATTCCCACAGCCGTCGCAGTCCTCCAAAGTCTATTCCAATGATAACGGAGGGTTTATTCCACGTCGCGAACCGCGCCGTAAGCCTGCCGGGACACCTTCTGCCCAGATCGACCGGGCGGCCTCTGTTCGGGAAGAAGAAGCGGCCGAGGAGACGGAGGAGCCGCCGGCTGCCGAGGAGAACCAGCTTCGATACGGGCAGGGTGCGGCGGAACGGCAAGCCTATCAATTGCTGCTCGAAACCAATCCAACAGTTGCGGAGATCACAAAAGGAAATAACGCGTCCTACGAGTTCAAATCATGGGATGCGGCAAGCCGCGGCGATGGTTTGTACTGGGTGCGTCTCAAGATTCAGGCGGAAGGGCAGCCGGAAAGCGATTACATCTGGCAGGTTCATCTGGAATCCAAGCAGGTGACTCCGCTCAACTACAATGCGCGCACGGTTCAATAGATCGCGGGTTCGTCGTTCGGAATCGGTTGGAACCGTTGTGGCTGCTTCCATCGTTTTCACCTATACTCATGGCGATGCGTCCGCGATTGATTAAGAACTTGCGTCGATCCCTGATCGGCCTCATCGTTTTCGTTCTGCTCGCCGTTGCCGTCAATTATGCGCATATCTGGTACCAGCGCGCCCGGTCGGTTAAGAAAGCGGCGCAGATTCTCAGCTCCGAGGTGGCGCGTTCCTTCCAGGGGATCGAATATTCCGAATACCAGAAGGGCGTTCTGCGCTTCAGGATAAGCGCCCGGCGCGTGCTTGAAAGCCGTCAGGGCAAAAGCTTTCTTGAGGGGATCGAGGCCTATGACTTTAACTCCGACGGGAGCCTGAATAACGAGATCCGCAGCCGGAAGGCGGAATACGACCGGGAGCGAAAGACGGCCTTTTTTTCCGGCGATGTTCGGCTTTTTCTCGGAAAGAACATCGAGTTGCGGACCGAGTCGCTGCACTATGATCTGCATACAAACGTCGGCGCCTCGGAAGACGAGGTCCGGTTTCTTTCAAAAGCGGCGAGCGGTTCTGCGCGGGGCATCCGGTTTGATCAAAACGGGGAGGAGCTGAGTCTTAACGGAAATGTTAATCTGGAACTGGAGGTTCGAAATCCCGGCGAGGATTCCTCCGGCGTATCGGAAAAATTTCGCGCAACTGCGGATCGCGCCGCTTATTCCGATCGCATCAAGCGGATGGTATTCGAGGGCAACGCCAGGATCCGGTCCGAATCGAAATTGCTTTCCGGAGAGAGCATTGAGGCCCTTCTGAATCCGGAGCGCGCGCGCGTCACGTCATTGACGGCCGCGGGGAATGCGGTCTATGAATCCGGGGATTCCGGCGAAACCCAAACCCTTCGCGGAGACCGGATGGTTTTCGGGATTGGGGAATCGCAGAAGCTGGAGACGCTCAGTGTCGCGGGCAATGCCGTATTTTCCTCCGCCTCCGCGTCGGGCAGGGAAATACTTGAGAGCGGTGAAATCGATATGGCTTTGGACCGCGACTCCGGTTTGCTCAGCAGGGTTCAGGGACGCAGGAACGTGCGGTATAGCAGAAACCGGGATGGGGAGAGAATGCAGATTTCCGGAGATTCGCTGACGGCGGCATTTGCTCCAGGCACGGGCTTTCTGGAACACATCCACGTGCAGCAGAGGGCTTCGGTTCTCGCAGATGACAGTGCCGGCGCAATGAGCAATGAACTCTCTGCGGATTCCATCCACATGGAGTTTGGAGAGTCGGATGCGCGAGCCGTTTTGGAGAAATTGCAGGCGGAAGGATCGGCCCGCTGGCTGTCAAAACCCATTCCAGGGAAAACAGACTCAAGGCAGGGATCGGAGCGTTTGATGACGGCATCCCGGCTCGAAATGTTTTATTCCCGAAAAGGGAATTCGTTTGAATCGGGAAACGCCGATGGGGGCGTGGTTCTGTCCGCGCAGCGGGACACTCTGAAAACGCGGTCCGAAACGCGCCGTCTGCTTGCCGATCATGTCCAGTTTCGTTTCTTTCCCGGCAGCAACAGGCTTCGCGATATGGAAGCACAGGGGCATGTCCGCCTGGTCCAGGAAAGGAAGCCGGACCCCAAAACGGATTCCACGATGGACAACTTCAAAACGGCGAGCGACAGGATGAAGGCAGCCTTTTTATTGGAAAATCAGGAACACCGCATTGAATCTGTTGTGCAGTGGGGAAATTTCCAATACACCGACGGCGCAATGACGGCGGCCGCAGGCCGCTGCGAATACGACGCGCGCACGGGCAAAATTGTACTGAGGGAGGCTCCCCGGATTGCGGATGCCGTGAATTTCACAACAGGAGAATGGATGGAGTACGAGCAGAATCAGGACGTGGTCCATGTGCATGGACGCGTACGATCCGTTTTGAATGCCGGCAGCAATTCTGAGTCCTTCTTCGCCTCCTCCGCGTCTTCTTTCGCCATTGTGACCGCGGATCAGATGCAATACCGGAAAAAGGAACAGCGCGCCCGCTATATAGGCAATGTACAGCTGCTTTCCGAAAACGGGCAGCTTCAGGCCGGACGATTGGATATCGTGGAGAACGGCGAGCGCATAGAAGCGCAGGATTCCGTCCGGCATTTTATTCCCGAAAGAGCCGCATCAAAAGGGGGGGAGGGCGCCGATAAGGCTCAGGAGGGCGCCGGAGGAGGAAAAAGCGATATGATAATCCGATCCTCCCGCCTGGATTATACCAGGGGCGGCAATCGGATCGGATACCGGGGAGGCGTCACCGCAAATTCCGGGGACATCCTTATGACCTCGGAAAGCCTGGATATATGGATTGCCGACGACGGGCAAAGCGTGGAACAGGCCACGGCGCGCGGCAAGGTAGAGATCCGCCAGGGCGTCCGGATCTGCAAGGGGGATACAGCGGACTATTTTCTGAATCCCCGAAGATTCGTGCTGGTTGGAAACCCGGCTGAGGTCAACGACCCGGAGAAGGGCAGGTCTTACGCCGGTCGATTGACATCGTTTCTTGCCGATGATAGGATTCTGCTCGAGAATCGGTAGGCATGTCGTAAGTGCTTAAATATCAGATAATTATGTATGGCTAGCGGTAAATTGCAGGCATCGTCCCTGTGCAAATCCTATCACGGTCGAAAGGTCGTCAATGAGGTCAGCCTTGAGCTCCGTCACGGTGAAGTGGTGGGTCTTCTGGGGCCTAATGGCGCAGGGAAAACGACGACCTTTTACCTGATGGTCGGACTTATTGCCCCGGAGCGCGGTCATGTGATGCTCAGTGGAGAAGACATCACAAACCTGCCGATGTATCAGCGGGCGCGATCCGGAATCAGCTATCTGCCCCAGGAACCTTCAGTGTTTCGCAAGCTGACCGTAGCCGATAATTTGCGCTGTATTGCTGAAACACTGAACCTTACCTCCGAGCACCGTGAAGAGCTTACGGCCTCGCTCTTGAAGGAGTTCGGCATCGCGCACCTGAGCAATCAGGGGGCTTACAGCCTTTCAGGAGGAGAAAGGCGGCGCCTGGAAATTGCCCGCGCTTTGGTGCTGACGCCGCAGTTCATTTTGCTTGATGAGCCTTTTGCCGGCATCGACCCGCTCGCGGTTCTGGATATTCAGAGAATAATCGGCGGACTGAAAGACCGGGGCATAGGCGTGCTCATAACGGATCACAATGTACGGGAGACTTTGAATATAACGGACAGGGCCTATATAATAAACGACGGAAAGATTTTACGAGAAGGAACCCCGGAAGAATTAACAAATGATCCCGAGGTGAAAAAGGTGTACCTCGGCGAAAATTTCAGGCTTAGATAGCGATCATGAATCGGAGACCCTTTCTGCGACAAACTTTGGATTTGCGCCTGAGCCAGCGCCTGGCACTTACTCCATCTTTGCTCCAGAAAATTGAGCTTCTCCAGCTGAACAAACTGGAACTGCAGGAAATGCTGAACCAGGAATTAATGGAGAATCCGATTCTTGAAGAAGTTTTGGATCAGGACAGTCCCGCCGAGCTTGCACTGGAAGATCGCGCGGCAGAGGACCTCCCCATTCCTGAAAAAGCGCCTGCGGAAGGCGAGAAGGATTCCTTCGACGAGATCGATTTCCGTTATTTTTTTGATGAGTATCTGGATACCGGCTATAAAAACCGCGAGGTTGAGGACTCCGAACAGCCCTCTTTTGAAACATTTCTGACCCGTCCGCCCTCTCTTGAGGAACACCTCAACTGGCAGCTCGGGCTGACGGAGGCCGAGCCGCGGATTATTGAAATAGCTCGTCAAATCATCGGGAATCTCAACGAGGACGGATACCTTATTATCAGCCTTGAAGAGCTTTGCAGCCTGGCCAGTTGCACTATGGAGGAAGCAGCCGAAGCGCTGCATCTGGTCCAGACCATGGATCCTGTGGGAGTGGGAGCCAGAGATCTGCGCGAGTGCCTGTTGCTTCAGCTGCAAAGCCTCGACATGAAGGACGGGCTTGCCTATAAAATCGTCCAGGATTATCTGCCGCTGCTGGAGGGGCATAAGTTCAAGGAAATCGCCAGCCGTACCGAAACCTCCTTCGAGGAGGTCCTGAGGGCTGTAGACTGTATCAAGCATCTTATACCGAAGCCGGGGCAAAGATACAACAACCAGAAGGTGACCTATGTCCAGCCGGAAGTGACCATTTCAAAAGTGGATGACGAATTCGTCGTTCTCATGAACGACGAAGGCATGCCGCAGCTGCGGCTGAACGCCGGTTACAAGGAACTGTTGCGCAGCAACGGTGTAAGCGGGGAGACCAAGTCCTTTCTGCGTGAGAAGTTCCGTTCTGCCGTCGATCTTCTTCGGAGCGTGAATCAGCGCAAGCAGACGATCTATAAGGTATGCCTGTGCATTGTAAGCAGGCAAAAGGATTTTCTGGAAAACGGGCCATCCCACCTGCATCCGATGCTGATCAAGGATGTCGCTGCCGAGCTCGGCGTCCATAGTTCAACCATCAGCAGGGTTGTTACAAACAAATATGTCGACACACCACAGGGGGTGATGGAACTAAGAAAATTCTTTACCATGGGGGTGGAGAACCCCGAGGGCGGGGAACTCTCCATCGTTCAAGTGAAACTTCGCATTAAAAAACTGATCGAGAGTGAAAACAAAAACAAACCTTACTCGGATAATCAGATAGGGCAGTTGCTGCGCCGCGACAACATCTTCATTACGAGGCGGACGGTGGCAAAATACCGGGAGCAGATGCAGATCCCCGGTTCTCGGGAGAGAAAGATCGGATATCTCTTCTGATTCGACGGGGGCTTCCGGCCCCTTGTCCGGCTTTGTTGAGATATCTGTAGATTACGAACTGCATGAATATTCGACCTGGAAGGGATACTCATCATGAATGTGGAAATAACCGGTAGACACGTTGTGATCACACCCGCAATCCGGACCTACGTGCTGAAACGACTTAAAAAATTTACAAGGATTCTGGGTGACGACATTAGCTTTCATGTAATCATCGATGTCGAAAAAGAACGGCAAACTGCGGAAATTTTGCTCAAGTCCAAGATGCTGTGTCTGCCGGGATCCGGTGTGCCCGATGATATGTACGGCTCGATCATGCGCGCGATTGAGAAGCTTGAACGACAGGCTTTGAAACAGAAGAGCAAGCTTATTGAAGGGAAACGCCAGAAAGCCAAAGCGAAATCCGTTGCCAATAAAATGGGGGTTGCCGAAGGCTCCGCCCGCGCGTCCTCTCGGAAAAGAACCGGCATCAAGGAAGAAGAGGCGCAAAGAAAACCGATGACGGTTGAAGAAGCTCTGCTCGAACTGAACCACTCGGACTACCCTTTTGTTGCCTTCCGGAATGCGGACTCCGGCGATGTAAACATATTGTATCGCAGGAAGGACGGAACACTGGGCCTGATACACCCCTAAACGCAGGTAAGTTTGCATAAATTTTCTTGGATGCGGCAATAGTGGATCGCGGCGGATAGTCCCGTGTCGGATACGCACAATGCAGTGACGAATAATGCTAAAGAAAAAGCGGCAGTGGTGGCCGTCCGCGATCTGCTGCAAGACCCGTCGGTCGGACTGGGACTTGAACTGATTCAAGGGCGGGACGGGCTGGAAAACGAAATACGCTCGTCCCGGATTCAAAAGCTTGGAATGACATTGGCCGGGTTCACCGGCTTTATTCACCCCGACAGAGTACAGATTTTCGGAAGCAGCGAACGGAACTACCTGCTCACTCTGGACCCCGAGGCGCGCATCGCGGCGATGCAGCGCCTCCGGCAGCACAGAATCTGCTGCATTGTGGTTACCAAGGGGCTTGAAATACCCGGAGAGCTTCTTCAGATTTCCGGCGCGGAAAAAATTCCGATTCTTCGAAGCGGCGCCCTGAGCGCGGTATCGATCGAAAAGATCACTTCCTATCTCGAGAAAAGGCTGGCGCCGCGCATGACCATTCACGGTGTTTTGCTGGATATCTTCGGCCTGGGGGTTCTCATCCTCGGCCCTTCCGGCATTGGCAAAAGTGAATGTGCGCTGGAACTCGTTCTGAAGGGCCACCGCCTTGTCACGGACGATTATGTGGAACTCACCCGGCAGGGGGGCGACCGGCTTATGGGCGCGGGAGGCAGAATCCTTGAGCACCATATGGAGCTGCGCGGACTTGGAATCATCAATATCAAAGAGCTTTTCGGCATTTCCGCGACAAGCGTTTCTCAGAATATCGATATGGCGGTCCGTCTGGAGCGATGGAAATCCGATGCGGATTATGACCGGCTCGGACTGGATCATCCAACGATCGAATTTCTCGGCGTTTCCATCCCGCTGATCACCATGCCGGTCGCTCCGGGCCGAAACGTTGCAACTCTAATCGAGGTCGCTGCCCGCATTCATCTGTTGCGCCAGCGCAAACCCAATAATGATTTTCTGATGACGATTAATGATTGAAACGGGTCCGGTTCGGTTTTCAGCCGTGACCCGGCGGATGCCGATCCCAAACAATCATGAGCCTTCAAGATCTGGTCGTTGTAACAGGGATGAGCGGTTCCGGGAAAGGGACCGTTCTGAAAGCCTTCGAAGACCTGGGATTCTTTTGCATCGACAATCTTCCGGTGCACCTTATCCCGAAATTTATTGAAGGCATCTATTCTTCAGACAGTGAGATCACCCGGGCCGCCTTGGTCATTGACATCCGCGCGGGCGACAAGTTGCGCGATCTGGTAAAAGTGATTATCGACCTGAAAAAGTCGGCGTTTCATCTATTCACGCTGTTTCTTGAAGCGCGGGAGGAAGTGATTGTTCGCCGGTTCAGTGAAACGCGGCGTCCGCACCCGCTATCGGCCGACAAGCCCATAAGGGAGGCTATCCGGATGGAGCGTCGGCGTCTGAGCGCTCTGCGCGAGCTTGCCGATGTGACCATTGATACCTCGGATTACAGCGTGCACCAGGTGAAAAACCTTGTCGCGGATCGGTTTCGGAAGCACCCGCGTTCCTCATCTCCCAATATCAACCTGTTGAGTTTCGGATATAAGCACGGTGTTCCTTTTGAAGCGGACCTGGTATTTGATGTGCGATTCCTCCCCAATCCCTATTTCGTGCCCCGGCTTAAATCGTTGAGCGGCCGGGATCGCAAAGTACGGATCTATCTGCGTGCTTTTCCGGAAGTCCGGGCGTTTACCAAGCGCCTGGTCGCATTTGTGGAGTATCTGCTGCCGAAATATGCGCGGGAGGGCAAAACCTATCTGACAATAGCCGTCGGCTGCACGGGGGGGCGCCACCGGTCGGTTTTCATGGTTGAAGAGCTTGCCAGATTGCTGAAGACGCCGAAGCGGACCCTGCAAGTCCGCCATCGAGATGAAAATGCTTAGACAGGAGCTCGCATTATGATCGGCGCATTGGTGGTTACGCATGGACACCTGTGCCAGGAACTGGTCGCCGCGGCAGAGATGATTGTCGGGGAAATATCGCACATCAAAGCCGTCTCGATCGGCTGGCATGACGATGTCAACGACGCCCAGAAGGATATTGAAGGGCATATTGCCGAGGTCAACAACGGACAGGGTGTGCTTCTGCTGACCGATATGTTTGGGGGCACCCCCTCCAATATTGCCCTTTCTTTTCATAATCCGGGAGTTGTGGATGTTGTGACGGGCGTCAATTTGCCCATGATTATCAAAATTGCCAACCAGAAGGAAGGAGACACGCTGGAGTCGCTTGCTCGGACTGTGCGGGATCAGGGGCGTTCGAGCATTGCCATGGCCAGTGACTTTCTTGGCGCATGATTCGTCAACCCGTTCTCGTTTCCAATAGACTGGGATTGCACGCCCGCGCGGCGGCAAAACTGGTACGGCTTGCATCACGCTTTTCAAGCGATATTTATCTGTCGCGCGAGGGAGCCAACCAGCAGATCGACTCCAAGAGCATTCTCGGGATCCTGATGCTGGCCGCCTCAAAAGGAACTCATCTCATATTTTCCATCGAGGGCGAGGACGAAGCGGAAGCTCGGGAAGCTATTTGCGAGCTGTTTGAAACCAAGTTCGGAGAGGAAAGCTGATGGCTTCAAAGCCTGAAAGAGTGTTGCGCGGCAACGGGGTTTCGCCGGGGGTTGTTCTGGGTCGAGCGCTGAAGCTGGACAGCCATAGCCGGTTCACGCTCAAACTCCGAATCGAGGATGTCGATGAGGAAATCCGCCGTTATCTGCGGGCGATCGAGACATCCAAGGAGCAGCTGAAAGAACTCAAAACACGGCTTGAAAAAAAACTCGGGAGCGAGCACGGGATCATACTGGATGCGCACCTGTTGATTCTCGAAGACCTGTCTTTTAACGCGGAAATTATCGAAAGCATTCGGAAAAAACGGGCGATCGCGGATTGGGCGGTCACCCAGGCCACAGACAAGCTGGTGAATGCCTACCAGTCGCTGGAGGATGAGTATTTTCGGGAAAGACACAGCGATATCGAACATGTTTCCGAGCGCATCCTTTTAAACCTGACCGGGGCGCGCCCCTTCAGCTGGGAACATCTGCCGGAAAACCAGATCATTGTATCCCGTGACTTCAACCCGTCCAATTTTGCCACAATGGACCTGCACAAAATCAGGGGATTGGTTTTGGAATCCGGCGGGCGGACCTCGCATACGGCCATCATCAGCCGCGGTCTCGGATTGCCTGCTGTTATGGGGATCCGGGATCTGCTTGCAGAAGTTGCCACCGGCGATATGCTCCTGCTGAACGGAGATGACGGCTGCCTGGTTGTCAATCCTTCGCAAGAGCGCATGGATGGGGCGAGAAGGCGATTGGAAGCCATCGGTTCGATGCGAGCCGAATCCTTCCCGTCTCCGGCAAACCTGGTTACCAGGACCCGGGATGGAACCGCGATCTCGCTGCGCGCCAACACCGAAATGCTGCGTGAATTGAGCGCCACCAAACGATGCGGGGCGGAAGGCATCGGTCTCTTTCGATCGGAGTTTCTATATTTCGGACATCCCCAGGGATTTCCAGGGATGGAGGAACAGCTGGTGTCCTATCGCACACTCGCCCGCGAGATGAACCCGCACCCTGTGGCGATCCGAACGCTGGATGCCGGTTCCGAGCAACTCTCTGAATGGCCCGACATGGCCGCCCAGGAAAACCCAAGCATGGGGCTGCGCGGAATCCGGCTGAGCCTGCGCGCGCGCGAGGCATTTTGCACACAGATTGAAGCCATCCTGCGTGCAAGCGGCGACGGCCGAATCGAAATCGTCCTGCCGATGGTGTCCACCATCGAGGAAATCTGGGAGGCCCGGGCCTTGATCGAAAAGACACGGTCGCGGCTTGCCGGCATGCGGGATGTATCCGGTCATGCGGTTCCGATCGGCGCCATGATTGAAGTCCCCGCGGCGGTGCTTTCACTGGAGCGATTGGCCAAAGAGGTTGATTTCCTCTGCGTCGGCACCAATGATTTGATCCAATATCTTCTGGCCGTCGACAGGGGAAATCCCCATGTCGCCTACCTCTTCCAGCCGCTGCATCCTTCGGTTCTGAATTGCCTGGACCGCATCAGCCACATCGCGCGGAGGTTGAAAAAGCCGGTTCGCATTTGCGGCGAAATCTCCTCCAATCCTTTCTACGCGGTTCTGCTGATTGGCATGGGCTTTACACAATTGAGCATGAATCCGCTCTCAATACCGACCATCCGAAGGGTGATCCACGAAATTCATGTCGATGCCGCCCGCCAGATTGCCCAGAAGGCGCTGACGTTTATTACGGTGAAGGAAGTCTATGAGTACCTGACGGAAGCGGTTTCGAAAATGGTTCCCTGGGATTTGTCCTCCTACGCACAGGAAATAGCTCCTCAAAACGGCCTGAACGGCAGATAAAGACCCGCCGGGAGCAGGCTCGAGGATCAGGGTTCTCAATTCTCGAGTCGCTCCCGGCGCTCTGCTTCCCGATGGCCTTCGAGAAAGTATGACAGTAGCTCATCGGAAAGGCTGCAATCAATGTGCCATTGGGTTCAACCCATGCCTGCTATTTATAAGGCTCAGATGTTTCATCATTTAACGGATAGCCTGGGGGACTCAGCGGAATTCGGCCGGGAAAATTTTACCTGCGG